>JAVBTW010000131.1:0-6471 GCA_031555975.1 Eubacteriales bacterium | reverse complement strand
GCGGTCATGCGCTTGAAACGCCGAAGAGCGCTCTCGAGCGACTCGTTATCTTTGATACGAATTTCAGACACTGTGGTTTTCCCTCCCCTCGCGATTGCTGGCGGTTAGGCCAAGTGTGGCATGGGGTTCGCCACGCTGGCTATTATCCCGCACCGTGTGGTTATCCGTCAAGCTGTTAACGCAAAACTTCACTGAACGAATTGTGGCAAGTGAGTTAACGTTACCCCATCCGACCACTCAATTGGGAGCCGCCCATGATGTGGATGTGGAAATGGGCGACGGACTGCGCGGCGTGTTCGCCGCAGTTGGTGGCCAGGCGGAACCCCTTCTGGTCGAGCCCTTCCGTGTGCGCGACCTTGGCGGCGGCGCGCATCAAATGGCCAATCAGGTCGTCGTTTCTGTCGGCACACGCCAGGAAATTGGGCATGTGTTCCTTGGGAATGAGCACAATGTGGCGCTTGGCCTGCGGGTTAATGTCCTCAAAGGCGTAGCACAAATCGTCCTCAAATACCTTCGTTGATGGGATGTCACCGGCCACGATCTTGCAGAACAGGCAATCGTTCAACGAAACTCAACGTCCTTTCGTGGGCCATAGGCAATGTTTCCCTCAGCGGACTCCACCTTGATGTCACAGACCTCGCCGGGCGCTCCTGCCGCGATGACGCGCACATACTCGGGACTGTATCCCCCGCACAGTCCGGGACTTGTCCGCTCTTCCATCAGTACCGGCACCGTCCGACCGATCAGTTTTTTGACGAACGCGGCTTCCAGTTGGTTCCCAAGTGCGATGAGCGCTGTGGCGCGGGCTTGTTTGACGGCCTCGGGAACCTGATCGGGCAGGCCGTTCGCAACAGTGCCCTCGCGCCTTGAGTAGGGGAACACATGGATGCGGGCAAAGCCCACCTTTTCGACAAAGGCGAGCGTCTCGGCGGCCTCCGCATCCGTCTCACCGGGAAAGCCGGTCAGCACGTCGGTGGTGATTGCACAGTTTGGGAAGTGCTGTCGCAAACGCCCGACCGCGGCAAAGTATTCATCGGGTGTATAGCGGCGGCGCATGCGCTGCAGCACACCCACGCTGCCGGATTGCATGGAAAGGTGGAACTGCGGACAGACGCCAGGGAGCGCGGCAAGCGCTTCTGCGAAGCAGTCCGTGATCAGCGGCGGTTCCAGGGAGCCGAGTCGGACGCGCAAAATGCCCGCCGTGTCGTGCACGGCGCGCACGGCGTCGATCAGCGACGGACGAGGCGCGGTCGCGCCCGCGGCATCCGCGTCGCCTTCGATGCCCCGCCCATAGCTGGCGAGGTGGATCCCCGTCAACACGATCTCCCGATAGCCCTGCTCCGCCAGATGCGCGGCCTCGCGCCTGACATCCGCCAGCGGCATGAACCGCACCGGACCGCGCACGTGGGGGATGATGCAGTATGCGCAATAGCGGTCGCAGCCCTCCTGAATCTTCATGACGGCGCGGGTCCTGCCCTCGTGCCGGTTCACGGCCAGCGCCTCGAACGACCATGCGCCCTGGGCGTCCACGGCATTCACCAGCGCGTTTTCCAGCACCGCCCGCTCATACAGCCCCACCACCAGGCCGCGCTGCTTCACGCCCAGAATGAGCCGCACGCCGGGCAGGCGCAAGGCATCCGCGTCCCGCTGGGCGAGGCAGCCGCAGACGATGATGTCCGTATGCGGATGCTCCCGATGGATGCGCCGGATCAGCTTGAGCGATTTCGTGTCGCCGGTGCCGGTGACGGTGCAGGTGTTGATGAGAAAAATGTCCGCCCCGTTCCGCCAGTCCACTTCCTCATAGCCAGCCGCGTCAAACAGCTCGCGCATGGCCTGGGTGTCGTACTGGTTCACCTTGCAGCCCAGGGTATGGTAAGCAATGGTCTTCATAGGTCACCCCACAACTGCATCGCCATCGCAATCGAGCAGATGGCCGCGGTCTCGGTGCGCAGGATGCGCGGGCCAAGGGTGATCGGCACAGCGCCTGCAGCTTTGGCCTTTCCCGCCTCGGCCCCACTGATGCCGCCTTCGGGGCCGATGAAAATGCCGACGGAGGCGGGCGCTTGCGACGCGGCGCGGGCCATGTTCAGACCGCGCGCCTCCTCCCAGGGCATCAGCATCAGCGCCTCTTCGCCCATCATCTCCAGCGCCTTGGCAAAACTGACCGGCGCATGCACTTCGGGCAGGTTGGCGCGGCCACACTGCTTCGCGGCCTCGGCGCAGATTTTGCGCATGCGCTCGGCCCTTTTCTCTCCCTCTGCGTCTGTGAGTTTGATGACCGCGCGGCTGGTCCTCACCGGCACAATCCGAGCTGCGCCCAACTCCGTGGCCTTTTGGCAAATCAACTCCAGCTTGTCGAACTTGGGCAGACCCTGATACAGCGTGAGCCGGATGGGCGGTTCACAGCCAGCGGCCTCAGTGCGGATGCGCACGCGAACGACAGGGGCGTTGACCGATTCGATCTCCGCATCAAAAAGGCCGCCTTGGCCGTCGCTGAGCTGGATCTTTGCGCCGGGCGTGAGCCGCAACACGCGCAGCGCATGATGGGCTTCAGCTGGGCCCAGCTCCAGGACATCGCCCGGCGCATGGCCGGGCGGCATGAGGAATCGGTGCATGTATGTCTCCTTATTTGCCTGCATTGCCGTGATCAACGTCATGCTCCGGGACCGGTTATTTCCTGCACGCCATCGCGCACCATTCGCCCTTGTCGCGGATGTCCATGTCACGGTATCCCGACGCCGTCAGTGCGGCGAGCACGTCCTGTTTACGATCCTGTGCAATGCCGCTGCAGATGAACAGTCCGCCGTCCGCGATGTGGTCTCTGACCGGCGCGCAGATCATGCAGATCACATCCGCGATGATATTGGCGATCAGCACATCGCACACTTCATCCACGCATGCCAGCAAGTCACCTTGCATCGTACGGATATGGGCCTGCATCCCGTTGACACGCACGTTTTCCGCAGCTACACGCACAGCCACCGGGTCGATGTCCGTTGCCAGCACGGAAACCGCGCCCATGTGCCGGGCACAGATGGCCAAGATGCCTGAACCCGTGCCCACGTCAATCACACGGTCACCAGGCCTGACATATTGCTCAATCAGCGCCGCGCACAGGCCGGTTGTCTCGTGGGTGCCAGTGCCAAACGCCATGCCGGGATCGATCTCAATCCGCTTGTCGCCCGGACCCAGTTCCGCCTCCGTCCAACTGGGCGCGACGACGATATGCTCGCCCAATCGAAACGCACCGTACTGAGACTTCCAGGATTCCGCCCAGTCCTCACCCTCGCGCGATTCGGCTGTGACCTCGAGCTTTCCAAGCTCCAGCCCGGTGTCCAGCGCCTTGAGCGCCTCAATCCGCGCGCGCACATCCGCCACGGCATCCAGGGCATCCCCGTCAAAAAAACCGGTCACCTTCACGTCCGCGCCCATGCGCTCGGCGATGGCAGGATCAATGATATCCCACTGCCCCTCGGGCCGCTGGTTGAGTTGAATGTCGTTGCGATCCTCGATCTGGGCGCCTGTGGAGCCCGCCTCCATCAACAGTTCCGACACGGCATCCGCGCCTTCTGTCGTGGTTAACACACTCACGGTGATGTACTTCACTTGACTCTGGTCCTCCTCGCAATTGGTCGATACCGTTTATTATAACCCCATGGGCAGCGCTTGTCCACCAGGCAACGCCTCCAGGGTCAACGCAAGCACAATTCACCCGTTCGGTCATCCTTCGCGGGCGCTCAGGATCACATTGCGGCGACTTGGCGGCGTTCATGGCGATCTCCTGGCAACAGCCGCGAATGCGTTGCAAAAAACGCGTTAATGCAGTATAATGACTGCACATCGATTCATCGCAAAATATGGCTTTGGGAGGACAAACAAATGAATGCCGACAAGCCTGGCGGCTCCCCGCTCACGCGCAGCCAACCTGTGCGGCTCCGTTGCGGCGCCATCACCCAAAACATCTCAGGTGACCAGTACGAAGTCACCGTAACGCTCGAGTACCGCAGCCGCGAGTTCACAGGCACAGCGGGCTGCCGCAACAATGATCAACAGCGCCGGATGTGCATTGCCCATGCCACACTCGCTGCCGTAAACGCATTCCTCGGTCTCAGGGCGAACCCGTTCAAACTGATGAGCATCAAGCGGATCACTTCCACACCCGTACCAATCTGCATGGTCCTGATGGAGTTTACTGACGGGAACAGCGCGACTGTGCTGGTCGGCGCCGCCGAGATGGGCGCCGATGAGGCGGTCAGTGTGCAGCGCGCCACCATGGACGCCATCAACCGCAAGATCACCGGGCTGTACAAGAACCGATTTCAGTAGAGACGAGGGATCGTCCTGTGACCTCCACCGCCCCCATCGGTGTCACCGCGTACGCCTGACACCGATGGGGGCGGTGGAGGTCAGCGACGCATCGCAGGTAGCCAACACCGCACAGCGGGCGGACGTGCGGTGTCGGCTTCACCGCATCGTCGCGCCCATGCCCTTCACAACCAGCTTTACGCCATTGACCATCACGGTCTGCTGTTTGGCCGACCGGTTCACGGCGCACCGCATCGTCTTCCCCTCAAGGGTCCGCTCGATCACCACCACATCCTGATGGGGAGCGTGGATTTTCATTTCACCCAGCGACCACAGCGCATCGCCATGGCGGGTGTGGATCATCGTCCGCATCTTTTTTTGCAGCGCCTTGTCCTCCCTGCCCCAGGGAAAGGTGCCTCTGCAGAATGGATCGGCCATGCCCTGCGCTCCGGCCTCGTCCCCGTAGTACAGGCACGGCATGCCGGGCATCGCCATGATCAGCTGCATCACCAGCAGGAATCGCGCGCGACCCAGCACGTATTCGGCATCGGTCAGTTTGCGCGCGGACCGGTCCTTCCGCATCGGCTCCATCTCATACGCGCCCGACAGCACGTTGATGGCGCGCGCCTTGTCGTGGCTGCCGGCCAGGTTCATCAGCGCGTGATAGAACTGGGGCGGATAGTGTTCGCGCAGATTGTCCATGCGGCGCGCGAACAGCGCTGCATCGCTCTTGCACAGCACAAAATCAAACAGCGCGTCGCGCAGCGGATAGTTCATCACGCTGTCCAGCGTATCACCGAGGCAGTAGCATCTCAGTTCATCATAGGCGGTCTTGCAAGACGCGTCTTCCCAGACCTCGCCCAACAGCGCACCCACCGCGTTTTCACGCTTCAACCGTGTGCGCATTTCACGCAACATCGCCATGGGCAGTTCGTCCGCCACATCCAGTCTCCAGCCGCTGGCGCCCGCGCGCAGCCAGTGGGCGAACGCGCTGTCATCATCGTGCAATATATAGCGCAGGAACGAAGGATCGCGCTTGTTGATCACAGGCAGCGTGGAAAAGCCCCACCAGGTCTCGTAGTGGTCCGGCCAGGCGGAGAAGTTGTACCAGGAGAAGTACTGCGAGCGCCGCGACTGGTACGCGCCCACGCCCGGATAACTGTCGTTCATGTTAAAGTAGCGGCTATCGGAGCCGGTGTGAGAAAACACGCCGTCCAACATCACGCGAAGCCCCAACTTTTCCGCGCTGGCGCACAGCGACTTGAAGTCAGCCTCAGTGCCAAAGCTGGGATCGATGCGCTTATAATCGCCGGTGTTGTATTTGTGGTTGGACCGCGCTTGAAAAATCGGGCTCAGGTACAGCACGGTGACGCCCAAGTCCGCAAGGTAGGGCAGCTTTGATTCGATGCCCCGCAGGTCGCCGCCAAAAAAGTCGCTCGCGATGTTGTCGGTGGTGGTGGAGTCGTAGTTCAGCTCCGGATCCTCGTACCAGTCCGTGTGCCAATGGCCCTTGTAGGGCGCGGGGCGCTCGGTGACCGGTTTTGAGGCGCAGAACCGGTCCACCATGATTTGGTACATCACGCCGCTTTTCATCCAGTCGGGCGTTTCGTACCGGGGATCGTACACAGTGATCTGGTAGCTGGGCGGCTCCTGACCATAGATCGCGCCTTCACCGCCCATCTGGTCGTAGGCATTGCCGTAATAGACGGTGCGGCCATCCTGCAGCGCAATCACAAAATGGTACCACAAAAGGCCGGGATGATCCGGCAAGGTGTGTTCTGTGATGTATACGTCCGGCTTCTCGATGTGCATCGGCACGAGCATCTCCGCGCCGTCCCACCACAACCTGAGCGACACGCGGTCGACCAACTCTTTGCAGACGAGCCGGAAAGTGACCGCCACGCCGCAGCACTGCGCCCCAAACGGCGCGCGATAAAACTCATTTCGGGAGTCGTGGAAGGTCATGGTGTTTCAACTCCAGTTCTTTTGCCGGATGTTCTTCGGTATGCTTTGCGATGGGCATCCGTGCCATCCACCCTCACTCGCCGAGCCATCCATCCCTCGTGGCGCCACCCGTCCCCCATGGTGTCGCCCGTCCCCCCGTGGTGTCATCCTGAGCGCAGCGAAGGACCTCCCCGCCGCGACGCCTTGGGAACGTCCCTCACG
>JAVBTW010000078.1:0-4963 GCA_031555975.1 Eubacteriales bacterium | reverse complement strand
CGCGGCTCCATTCCGCCCAGTGCTCGCTCATGCCACGAGCTCCAGCCCGGTGTGACTCGCGGACGCCTCGACGAGGGCGCTGAACAGGGCGGCGTGCTCGGGCCGGGCGACCAGCGTCTCCGCATGCCACTGCACCCCGAGCACGAACGGGCGTCCGGCCAGCCATGCCCAGCATCAGGGCGTCGCTGCTCAAGGACTGGCGGCTGTATGTGATGATGGTTCCGGCGCTGGTCTGGCTGGCAGTGTTCATGTACATTCCGATGTACGGCGTGCTGCTGGCCTTCAAGGACTATGGTGTGAAGGTGGGCATTACGTTCAGCCCATGGGCCGATCCGTGGTACAAGTACTTCGAGCAGTTTTTCAGCACCAGCATCGCGCGCACGGCAATCTGGAACACCCTGGTGCTGAGCTTTGAGAGCCTGTTGCTCTCGTTCCCGGTGCCCATCCTGTTTGCACTGCTGCTGAACCAGATGCAGACCCGGCGAACGAAGAGCTTTGTGCAGACGGTGTCCTATGCGCCCTACTTTGTGTCCAGCGTGGTTGTGGTATCGATCATGTCGCTGATTCTGTCCAACAACGGTTTTGTGAACACGGTGATCAAGGCACTTGGCGGTCAAGCGCAGTTGTTCATGACGCGGCCGCAGTTTTTTCGATCCACATTCATCATCTCCGGTATCTGGCAGAGCATGGGGTTTAGCGCGATCGTGTATCTGGCGGCGCTGACGAGCATCAGCTCGGATCTGTATGAAGCCGCCGAGATGGACGGCGCGAGTCGGCTCCAGCGCATTTTGTACATCGACATTCCCGCCATCTTTCCTACCATTGTGATCATGTTGGTGCTGGCGGTGGGCAACATCATGTCGGTAGGGTATGAGAAGGTGTTCCTAATGCAAAGCAGCATGAACACCTCGGTCAGCGAGATCATCTCGACCTATGTGTACAAAGTGGGCCTGATCAGCGCCCAATACAGCTTTGCCACTGCGGTGGGGCTGTTCAACTCGATCGTCAACTTCCTGTTGCTGCTGACCGCGAACACCGTGGCGCGCAGGATTTCCGACGTGAGCATCATGTGAGGAGGGGCAGTCAATGAGGAAGCGCGTGAGCCTGGGCGACCAAGTCTTCGATGCCCTGAACACCTGCGTCATGTTGCTGATCGGGCTGCTGGTGCTCTATCCGCTCTACTATGTGCTGCTGGCGTCGTTTACCGATCCCAACATTGTCAACTCAGGGCAACTGCTGCTGTATCCCAAGCGGCTGTATCTGCAGGGTTATCAGCGCATCCTGGCGTTCTCGCCGTTGTGGCGTGGCTATGCCAACACAGTGCTGTATGTATTCGTCGGCACGGTCATTGCCCTTGTGACCACCGTGCCCTGCGCCTATGCGCTCTCACGCAGGGATCTGCGTTGGCGCAGGCCGCTGATGCTTCTGTTCACGTTCACCATGTTTTTTCAGGGGGGTCTGATCCCGCTGTTCCTGGTGATCCTGAACCTGGGGATCTACAACACGATCTGGGCGATGACGCTGCCAACGGCGGTCTCGGTGTGGAACCTGATCATCTGCCGCTCGTTCTTTGATTCGGCCATTCCTGACGAGCTCCTGCAGGCCTCCCAGATTGACGGCTGCACCGACTTTCGGTTCTTCTTCAGCATCGTGCTTCCGTTGTCGTCCACGATCTTGGCGGTTATGACACTGTTCTACTCCACAGCCATCTGGAACTCGTTCTTCAACCCACTCATGTTTCTCCAGGACAATGAAAAGATGCCGCTGCAGGTGGTGCTGCGAAACCTAGTGATCTCCAATCAAGCCAATACCATGGCGGTCGGAAGCGCCCAGGAGATGGTGGATCGCAAGAAAACCGTGGATCAATTGAAATACGGCATCATTGTGGTTTCGGCGCTGCCGCTGATGGCGGTGTACCCAGTCCTTCACAAGTACTTTGCCAAGGGAGTCATGGTGGGTTCCATCAAGGGATAAGAAAACGGAGGAGAGCGCATGGAGTACAAGATCAACCCCACCCGCGCGTTGGACAACGCGGATTGGACCGACGGCGCCGCGAAGCGTCGCGAGGCGCTTCGGACGCTGCCCCAGACCCCCATCTACCACTATGTTGCGCCCGATGGCATCCTGAACGACCCCAACGGGCTGGTCTGGTGGCGCGGCAATTATCATCTGTTCTATCAATACAAGCCGGATGGCAGCCTGTTTCACTGGGGCCATGCATATAGCCCGGATCTGCTGCACTGGACCGACCTGCCGCCCGCGCTGTATCCCCAGGGCGAGTCGCAGGTGTACAGCGGCCAGGCGATGGTGGATGATGATCGGGTCATTGCGATATACCATGCCACACACCAGGGCAACTGCATTGCCACGGCTGGGAACGATCTGCTCACCGACATGGGGCCCATTCCAGGCAATCCTGTGATTCCAAAGTTTCAACAGGACGGCACGCCGCAGCCCTACTTCGTGTTCGATCCCTGCATCTGGAAGGAGGAGGACGGCTATTACGCGCTGTCCGGCGGTCGATCGCCCGGCAACGTGGGTTATTCGAAGGATCCATGCCGCAACCAGTTCCCACTCTTCCGCTCACAGGACTTGGAGCATTGGGAATACTTGGGGCTCATGTTTGAGGATGGATTTTATACAGGGCCCGGCGAGGACGGCGGCGTGCCCAACTTCCTGCCACTCGGCCCGGATCGATACCTGCTGCTGTTCTTCAGTCACAAGCGCGCCAGCCAGTACTACATCGGCGCCTATGACAAACAGAGCCATAAGTTCATGCCCATCACCCATGGGCGCATGACCTACAATCACATGCTGCGCGGCGCGCTGCACGCGGCGTCCGCCACCATTGACCCCAAGGGCCGCGTTATCGCCTTTTTCAATGTGAAAAACGACAAGCACAACCAGGACAAAGACAATGTGGTGACGCTGCCGCGCGTGCTGTCGCTGGGCGAGGACGATACGCTGCTGATCAATCCCGCGGAAGAGGTCGCCCTGTTGCGCGGGGAGAAGGCCGTAGTGGGCGCGATGGACATTCCGGCGAACGAGGAGATCGTGCTGCCCGGCATTCGGGGCAACGCCATGGAGATTTGTGCGCGCATTGATCCCTGCGACGCGCGCGAATTCGGGCTGTATGTGTTGCGCTCGGACGACGGGCGCGAGCGGACCCGCATCTCGCTGTTCCCAGAGAAGATCTGGGCCTATGGATGCAGCAAGTTGCAGATCGACAACTGTGAATCGTCCCTGGCGGACGGGTTGGTGGGCCGTGAACCCGAGTTTGGCCCGGTGCCGCTAAAGCCCGGCGAGCCGCTGGAATTGCGGGTGTTCATCGACCGCTGCATCGTGGAGGTGTATGCCAACGGCATGCAGTGCCTTACGCTTCGCGTATCGCCCACGCTGCCTGACGCCGTTGGGGTCTCCCTATTCGCCCGTGGCGCGGCGGCCAGACTGCTGGATCTTCAAGCCTACCAGATGAACGACATCTGGGCGGATCGACCGGGGGAGGGATGCCAATAGCGATTTTGATAGCCCCAAGGCGCGCACGGAACCAAACGAGGTTGGATCAATATATGGAGGTGTTTGGCGTGAAAAGGATACTGTCATTGGTGCTCGCGATGCTGTTGGTACTGGCGCTGGCGCCGTCCGCGATGGCGGATGCCGCGCTCAAGCCCGGAGACGAAGGATATGACATCACGAAGGATCCGAACGTGGATCTGAGCGGGAATTATCCCATTGTCAAGAACCCCGATGAGTTTCCCCGGATGAAGATGGTGATGGTCAGCTTTGAAAACCGCACCACGCCCATCCGAGAGATGGAGAACGTGAAGTGGTGGGAGCAGGAGACTGGCGTGATCTTCGATTGGGTGGACATTCCGATGGCAAGTTATGAGGAGAAGATCAACCTCATGATTGCCAGCAACGACCTGCCCGATTGCTTCTATAATTATGTCACCCGCGAAATGCTCATGCAGTACATCGGACAGGATATCTTCATCCCTACCCAGGATCTGACCGACAAGTACATGCCCAACCTGAAGAAAGTGTATGAGCAGAAACCTGAATATGCAGCCGAGGCTACCGCGCCGGATGGCAACCGCTACGGCTTCCCCTTCACCCAAGAGAACACGGATCTGATCCTGTATCCCGGCCCGATGTACATCAACACCCATTGGCTGGAGCAGGTTGGCCTCGAGATGCCCACCACTGTGGACGAGTGGCTTGCCGCGATGCGCGCCTTCAAGGCTGCGGGCGACCTGAACGGGAATGGAGAGGCAGACGAATGGCCCATCTCGATGGGTTTGGGCCAGACCGATGTATTCGGAACGAACGATCTGATCTCGCGGTTTGCGGGTGCGTATGGCCAACCGGACACCTACGGCGGCAACCGCCAGACCGACCACATCGCCGTGGCGGACGGCAAGGTGATTTACTCGGTGATGACTGATGCCTATAAAGAAGCGGTCAAGCTGTTCTCTGCGATGAATGCGGAAGGGCTGATCGATCCGGACGCGTTTACGGGCACGGTGTCCGTGGACAAGGTCTCAGCAAGCGAGGCCGCGATCTTCGGTTCGTTCGGCGCCTGGGGCACCGACGGCATCTCAGCAGCCGTGCGCGAACAGTATGCGCCGCTGCCCAGGCTGAAGGGTCCGAACGGCGCCATCGGCTCGAAGCTGAACTATTCATCCATGGAGCAACCCAGCTTCGGCGCAATCACGACCGCATGCAAGTATCCTGAGGTCATCGCAGCTGCGATCGACTGGCTGAACAAGCCGGAGAATGTGATCCCGGTGAACATGGGCGCGGTGGGCGATGAGTATGTGCTGTATCGCGATGCGGACGGCATGATCCGGTACCATGTGGACGACAAGGGCTATCCCACCTATGATAACCCCAACTTTCCCAGCGGCTGGGATGTGCGCGCGAATACGACGATGCTGTGCGGGCCGTACACCGTGCTGGATGA
>JAVBTW010000157.1:0-7973 GCA_031555975.1 Eubacteriales bacterium | reverse complement strand
TGGAGATGGCGAGCTACTACAACACGGCGGGCGCGAAGGTGACCGTGGTTGAGATGCTGGACCACATCGCAGGCCCGACGGACCGCGAAATTTCAGACATCCTGCTCAAGGAATACACGAAAAAGGGCGTCAACTTCCTGCTGAACACGAAGGTGACGGGCCTGACGGAAAAGAGCGTCTTGTGCGAGGCGGACGGCAAGCAGATCGAGCTTTCCGCGGACAAGGTGCTGCTGTCGATCGGACGGCGGGCCAACGTGCAGGGCATCGGGCTGGAGCATCTGGGCGTGGAAACCACGCGCATGGGCATCAAGACGGACGCCCAGGGCCGGACGAATGTGGACGGCGTGTACGCTGCTGGCGATGTGAACGGCATCCAGATGCTGGCGCACACGGCATATCGCGAGGCGGAAGTGGCCGTGAACACCATGCTGCGCAAAAAGGACACCATGCGCTATGCCGCGAACCCGGCGGTCATCTATACCAAGCCCGAAGTGGCATGCGTGGGACTGACCGAGGAGCAGGCCAAGGCCGACGGCGTGCCGTATGAGGTGAAGAAGCTGTCGATGCGCTATGCGGGCCGGTTCGTCGCCGAAAACGAGGGCGACGATGGGCTGTGCAAGGTGCTGGTGCACAAAGAACACAGGAACGTGATCGGGGTGCACATGATCGGCACGTATGCCAGCGAGATCATCTGGGGCGCCGCGGCGATGGTCGAGGGCGAACTGCGGGTGAAGGACGCGAAAGAGATCATCTTCCCGCACCCGACGGTGAGCGAGATCATCAGGGAAGTGATCTGGGAGTTTGAGGACTGAGCAGCGGTCAATGCAACCCAGCCCACCCCCGCTGTCATCCTGAGCGCCAGCGAAGGACCGCCACCGTGAGGAATGCGGACCGCGAGGCAGGGAGATCCTTCGGCTTCACTCAGGATGACAGCGGAAGGTGGCAGGACAAGTGAAACACGCGCGGAACCCCTCCAACCGATAAACAGAATATCATCATGATCAAGGAGTGACAATACAATGCCGAAATCCCAATATGTCGATCCGATCGCCCTTCGGAAGCCGGGCAAGGTCCATTTTGACGACATCGCCGTCAATACCTACCAAAAAACCGTGAAGGACGAGAAGAAAAACTTCACGCCCGAGCAGTTCAAGACCATCTATCGCGACATGCTGGTGCTGCGTGAGTTCGAAACGATGCTGAACCTGATCAAGACCACGGGCGAATATGAAGGCAATGTCTACAACCATCCCGGCCCCGCCCACCTTTCCCTGGGCCAGGAGGCGTCCGCCGTCGGCCAGGCGTTCCACCTGACGGTGGACGACTACGCGTTCGGCTCCCACAGAAGCCACGGCGAGATTTTGGCCAAGGGCCTCAGCTCCATCGAAAAGCTGGACGAGCAGCAGCTGACCGGGATCATGGAAGGCTTTTTCGGCGGCGAGATCCTGCGCGTGGTGGAAAAGACCCATCACAACAGCGTCAAGGACCTGGCCATTGACTTCCTGCTGTACGGCGCGATGGCGGAGATCTTCGCGCGCAAGACCGGCTTTAATCGTGGCCTGGGCGGGTCCATGCACACGTTCTTCACGCCGTTCGGCATCTATCCGAACAACGCGCTGGTGGGCGGCTCCGCCGACATCGCCGCGGGCGCCGCGCTGTACAAAAAAGTGAACCGCAAGCCCGGCATCGTCATCGCCAACATCGGCGACGGCTCCCTCGGGTGCGGCCCGGTGCTGGAGGCGCTGAACTTTGCAGCCATGGGCCAGTTCACCCAGCTCTGGGAGGGCGACATGAAGGGCGGCCTGCCGGTGCTGTTCAACATCTTCAACAACAACTATGGCATGGGCGGCCAGACCAACGGCGAGACCATGGCCTATGACATCCTGGCGCGGCTGGGCGCGGGGTTCGCTGTGAACCAGATGCACGCCGAGCGCGTGGACGGCTACAACCCGCTGGCCGTGATCGACGCCATTGGCCGGAAAAAGGCACTGCTGCTCAAGGGCGAAGGCCCGGTGCTGCTGGACGTGTTGACTTACCGCACCACCGGCCACAGTCCGTCGGACTCGTCCTCCTACCGCACCAAGGAAGAGATCCAGGCCTGGACCGACGCGGACCCGATCCTCGCGTTCCGCGCGCAGCTGATCGAAGCCAAGGTCGCCACCGAGGCCGAGTGCGACGCGATCGTCCAGGGCGTCAAGGGCTCGATTCTGCAGAATTTCAAACTGGCGACGGACGACAGCGTGTCGCCGCGCATGGACCTGATGAAAGATCCGGACGCCATCTCGGGCATGATGTTCTCCAACGGCCATGTGGAGTCGTTCTCCGATGCGAAAGCCCCGGGCGACGTGCTGATGCCGCTTTCCGAAAACCCGCGCGTAAAAGCGATCGCCGGCAAAGAGCGGTTCTTTATGAAGGACGGCAAGCCGGTGTCCAAGAACAAGCTCTATCAGCTGCGCGACGGCCTGTTTGAGGCGATCATCGACCGGTTCTACAAGGATCCGACGCTGGTTTCCTATGGCGAGGACGTGCGCGATTGGGGCGGCGCGTTCGCGGTGTATCGCGGACTGACTGAGGCGCTGCCGTATCACAGGCTGTTCAACTCCCCCATCTCCGAGGCCGCGATCGTCGGCTCGGGCGTGGGTTACGCAATGGCGGGCGGCCGCGCGCTGGTCGAGCTGATGTATTGTGACTTCCTGGGCCGCGCGGGCGACGAGGTGTTCAACCAGATGTCCAAGTGGCAGGCGATGAGCGCCGACGTGATCAAGATGCCGCTGACGCTGCGCGTGTCGGTGGGCAGCAAGTACGGCGCACAGCACAGCCAGGACTGGTCCGCGCTGGTGAGCCACATTCCGGGGCTGAAGGTGGCGTTCCCGGCCACGCCCTACGACGCGAAGGGCCTGATGGCCAGCGCGCTTTCGGGCACTGACCCCGTGGTTTTCTTCGAGAGCCAGCGCATTTACGACATCGGCGAGCAGTTCCACGAGGGCGGCGTGCCCGCCGAGTATTACGAGATCCCGTTTGGCAAGGCCGATGTGAAGCGTGCGGGCGGCGATGTGACGATCCTTTCATTCGGCGCGGTGCTGTATCGCGTGCTGAACGCAGCGGACCAACTGTCCGAAAAGTATGGCATGCAGGCAGAAGTCATCGACGCGCGGACGCTGGTGCCGTTCGATTATGAGACGGTGATCGAGAGCGTGAAAAAGACCGGGCGGCTGGTCGTGGTGACGGACGCGTGTGAGCGCGGCTCGTTTGCCTCGGAAGTGGCGCGGCAGGTGACCGAGATGGCGTTTGACGAACTGGACGCGCCGCCGGTCGTGGTGGCAGCGAAGAATTGGATCACGCCCGCGCACGAGCTTGAGGACGCTTTCTTCCCGCAGGCTTCATGGATTCTGGACGCCATCGACGCCAAGATCGTGCCGCTGAAGGGGCACGTCCGGACGACGAACCAGACGCTGCTGGAGAAGCTGCGCAACGAGCGAATGGGCTGCTGATCCCGCCGCGGTGACCGCTGACGGTGTCATTTGACCTCGCTTCCTTGGGTGTCATCCATCGCTACGCTACGGACCTCCCCCACCACAGGCGACAATGCCCTGCAATAGGGCATCCGCTGTGGCGGGGGAGGTCCGTAGCGTAGCGATGGATGACACCGTGGAGGGGTGGATGACACTCGGTAAGCGTTGGCGCGTTCGGTTGCCGGAGGGGCAGCCTCCTGTGCGCTTCACGACCGCGCGCCTGGCGAGTGCCAGACCGCCCCAGCTTGCGTCAGGTCTTTGCCGGCTTCTCGCTGGCTTCGCTGATTCCCTGCATGATGGTGGTCACATACAGCTTCAGCGCATTGGTGTTTCCGGTGATATGCAGCTTGTCCGAGGCGATCCAGTTTTTGTGCTCACTGATCGCGGCCGCCCAGTCGGCCACGGTGACAAACGGGTGCTTCTCCGGGAGTGTGCGCATGTAGCGCGCGATTTTTGCCGTTTGCGATGTGTCGTCCAGCCGGCCGTTGTAGGGCGTGACAAAGATGATGCGCCGGCCTGCCGAGAGGTCCGAAATGATTTGGTCCACCCGCTTGCGCGCGTCGCTGGTGACATTCGCGCCCAGCGCGACCACGATGTATTCCTCCTTCAGCAGGTCCATCTTTTGCATTTTCATCAGTCCCCGGTAGCCGTCAGCGATGGACCTGGACCCCAGCGCATCCACCATGCAGTCCGGGATTCTTTTTCTCAGTTCGCGGGCCGCGCCGAGGCAGACCGAGTCTCCGATGATGTACACGCCGCCGGAAAAATTCTGCGGCAAATCGGGCAGTTGAATCTTGGTCGGCGCGGGCGTGGGCGCGGCTTCGGGGGGCGACGCGAGCGCGATGTATCCATTGGCAAAGTCGCGGATGGCCTGCGCGTCCTCATAGAGATAGCTGATGTTCAAATCCCGCTCCACGGAACTGATGACCGGCGCGCGATAAATCACCACGCCACTGAAAGCGACGCATGCGAGCGTGGCCGCGGCCATCGCGGCGCGCGCGGTTTGCGTGCGGACCGTGGGCAGGACGCGCCCGCGCGGCGTGCGCTCGGTGAGCGCATAAACCCAGGCGGACAGCGGCAGCGTGAACAGCATCGTGACCAGCATGGCCAGCCACGGATTCACGACCAGCTGGGAAACGATGATGTAGAAGGGCCAGTGAAACAGGTATATGCAGTAGGAGAGGTCCGAGGACAGGGACAGCGCGCGCGGCTCCTGCAGCTGTTTCGGCGTCAGTTCATGCAGTATGCGCGCCGACCAGATCGCGACGACGCAGAGCAGCGCGGTGGCGAGGCAGGCGAAGTGGTATGTGGCCGCCCCGGTGAACTTGTTGGTGAACGCCAGGACGAAAATGCCCGTGATGGACAAAATGAGCGCGCCCAGCGCCAGCTGAAAAGTGGGCTGCCGCCGGAACTGGGTCTTGATGTTGAGCCCCAGAACCGTCGCCGCCGCCGCGCCGATCAGGAATGGGAACGCGTGAGAGGTCGCAGCGAAATAGGCTGCTGATGGATCCGCCGGGGATTGCGCGTACAAAAACCGCATGTTCAGGTAGGACAGCACGGCCAACAACATGGCGACCACAAACAGCCACTCTTTCAGCAATTGGACGCGCACCGCGGGCGCGTTTTTGTAGCGAGTGTTGAGCAGCCGCGCGATGGCCGCGCAGACCGCGCCCCAGACCAGATAAATCTGGACCTCCACGGCCAAGGACCAGGTGTGCACGAACAGATGCGGGAACAGCTGCGCCTCATAGGAACCGCCGGTTTGGATTTCGTAATAGTTGGTGACAAAACCGAGCGCCGCGGTGGTCTGCCGGTCAATGGCCACGGTGAAATCCGGCGAGATCAGCAGCGCCAGCGGCAGCATGGCCATCAGCATCAGAAAGAGTGACGGGAAGATGCGCAAAAACCGGCGCTTGTAGAACGCGACGAGCGCAAACTCGGATTTTTTGCGGTATTCTTCGATCATGAGCGCTGTGATCAGGTATCCCGAAAAAGTGAAGAACACATCGACGCCCAAAAACCCGCCGGGCATAAAGTCCACAAAAAAATGATAGATCAGCACCAGGAGCAGTCCCGTCGTTCGTACGATGCTAAACCACTTAATTCTGCCGCTCAATCGACATTTCCCCTCTGTCATTGATGTCTAAAGCAGGACCCGCGCGGTGTCTCACTGGTCTCAATGCCCGTCCGAAAATGCCGTCTGATCGTCCGGGTCCGCCTTGGCCGTTGTCTGAATGACCCCATCTTGGGTCTGTAGCGTGCCCGCGCCGGTGATCCTGCCCGCTTGAAATGTGCCGTCGTACGTCCAGCCCTCTTTGGCAACGTAGCGCCCGCTTCCGTCGTATCGCCCGGCGGCAAAACCGCCCTCGTATTTGTCGCCGCTTTCGAGCGTCAGCGCGCCCTGGCCGACGAATTTTCCGTCGCTCAGCGCGCCATCGAACACCGTGGAGCCGCCGTCAAGCGCTTCTCCGCTCACTTGGCTGCGGGTCGCGCCTTTCAGCCCGTACACCGCCAGCGCCGCCAGCACGACGCAGATGGCAATCCACTTGACCGGTTCCGGCATCAACGCCGGTGCGGGCTCTTTTGCTTTTCGGGGTCTGGCGATGGCGACAGGCCTGCCCGCAGTGCGCATGGGCGCCGTCCGTTCGTTCATGAATCCACCCACCCTCGCTCTTCTTGTGGTGCTTCGTCATCATGACGCGACAACGCGCCGGTCCGCGCACAGGCGCGATGCGGCGATCGAAGCACAAGATATGTCAGAGTGTATCATGATTTGCCCTTTTTTTCAACCAATTCCATCCAAATTCGACACAATATTCCACAAAATTGCGCGACAACGCAAAACTTTTGTCGAAATGCGGGCTTCGTAGCAGAAAGGTGCCGCGCTTGCCAGCGAGCACCGCGTCGAAAACACGGTCATGCTGAGCACGCTCCGGATGACCGCGGGGGCGAGGAAGGTCCTTCGCTGCGCTCAGGATGACCGTGGAGGGGACGAGGAAGGTCCTTCGCTGCGCTCAGGATGACCGGGGGCGGTGGCGCGCCACGGTATCACGGTCATCCTGAGCGGAGCGCGAAGCGCGCAGTCGAAGGATCTTCTCCGCTGCATCGGTGTGGCGCTGCGTGGAAGGTCCTTCGCTGCGCTCAGGATGACCGCGGAGGGGACGCGCCACGGTATCACGGTCATCCTGAGCGAAGCGCGAAGCGCGCAGTCGAAGGATCTTCTCCGCTGCATCGGTGTGGCGCTGCGAGGAAGGTCCTTCGCTACGCTCAGGATGACCGTGGAGGGGACGAGGAAGGTCCTTCGCTGCGCTCAGGATGACGTTTTTTGGAGGCGCTTTTCCTATGCCGGTTCCTCGACCGGCTCGTCGTCCTGCTCAAACACAACGCCGTACATCTTTTTCTGATTGATCACTTCGTCATAGCTGCCGTCCGCGATGATCCTGCCGTCCTCCATGACGATCACGCGGTCGCACTGTTCGATGGTCGCCAGCCGCTGGGCGACGATGATTTTTGTGCCGCTCATCCCGTTGATCCGCGTCATGATGCTGCCTGTCAAACGGTTGTCAATGCGGCTTGTGGCCTCATCAAAGAACACGTAGGGCCGCGCCTTCACGATGGCCCGGGCGATCAGCAGCCGCTGAAGCTGGCCGTCGGAAAGCTGTATCCGCTCGGCATCCAACTGGGTGTACAGCCCGTGGGGCAGCGCTTGGATGTCTGCCAACAGGCTCACCACCGTGAGCGCCTCGCGCACATCGGATTCGGTCACACCGTCGTCGCCCTGGGCGACGTTCTCGAAAACGCTGCCGTAGGACAGCTCGCCGTTCTGCATCACCACGCCCAACTGGCGGCGCAGGAATTGGGTGTCTACGGCGCAGATGTCGTAGCCGCCAAAATAGATCTGGCCGCCGGACGGCTCGTACAGGCCCAGCATCAGTTTCATCAGCGTGGTCTTGCCGCAGCCGGAATGCCCGACGATGCCCACGCTCTCGCCCGGTTCCACCCGCAGCGAGACATCGTGCAGCACCGTGCGGCCGTATTCCTCATAGCTGAAAGACACGTGGCTGAGCAGCAGAGAGCCGTCGATGTCCTTGGGCGTGGTGCGCTTGCGCAGGTCGTCCGGCGCGGAGGTGAGCAGCGGCTCCACATTCCGGACGACGGGCGCCAGCACGCACAGCTTGTCCGCGATCACGCACAGCTGGATCATCGCGGCCTGGAAGATCATGAACGTCGAGGTGTAGGCGACAAAAACACCCAGGTCCATGCCCGCCTCGCGCGAAATCAGCAGGTACACATACGCCACGCTCGCCAGCGAAAAGAAGGTCTTGAACGCCTCCCCGATGGACGTCATGAGCTGGATGTGGTCCTCCACATCGCGGCGCTCGGCCTCGAAATGGCACCACTGCGCGAACGCGCGGTCCTCGGCAGGGCTCACCTTCACGCGCTGAATGCCCGCGACCATCT
>JAVBTW010000128.1:0-5174 GCA_031555975.1 Eubacteriales bacterium | reverse complement strand
CGCGCTTTGCGTTCGCACAGTTCAAAAACCATCTGGTCCGGTGAGCCGGAGCATTCTTCGTCCACGTCCGGCGCATACACTATGTACGTCCAACCGAGCCGCCCAACCAGTTCCTTCCTGCGCGGTGAGCCGGACGCCAATATGATGTTTCGACGCGCGAGCATCGATTCTGGTTTCATGGATGTGGCCCGCCTTCCGCTAGAGATGCGCATATGCATTCATTGTATTATACCACAAACCAGTATCGAAGAAAAGCCAAGGGCCTGATTCACCAGAAAATTCAAGTGAAGATAACAAGGGAAGTGCATGTCACCTACACCTTCCGCAAATACCCATTGAGCATCGCAGCCGCCTCCCCGGACAGCGCCGCCACCGCGATCAAGTTGGGCACCGCCATCAGCCCGTTCAGCGTGTCCGCAATGCTCCAAGCCAATGTGAGCTCACACACCGCGCCCAAAAACACCGCGGCAACGAACAGCGCACGATACCACGGCACCGCCATCCGTCCAAAGACATGCTCCACGCTGCGCTCACCAAAATAGCTCCAGCCCACCAGCGTCGAAAACGCAAACACCGCCAGCGACACCGCGATCAGCCATTGCGCACCGTTCCCCAGCGCGCATGACATCGCGCGGATCGTCGCATTTGCGCCCTGATCCACCGCTTCTCCAATCCTCAGCAATCGCGCCACAGAGTCCATTTCGTATGTCCCGCTGGTCATGATCACCAGCGCAGTCAGCGTACACATCACGATGGTGTCCACAAAAACCTCGAACATGCCCCACATACCCTGCTGCGCGGGCTCCTCCGTGTCAGCCGCAGCGTGTGCGATGGACGATGAACCCAGCCCTGCTTCGTTGCTGAACACGCCCCGCGATACGCCCATTCGAAGCGCCAGCATCATCCCATAGCCCACGCCGCCAGACACAACGGGCGCCGGTCTGAACGCCTCGCGCACGATGCTGCGCAGCACATCCGGGATTTCGCCCGCGTTGAGGACAAGGCAGATGATGCATGCGCCGGAATACAGCGCCACCATCGCGGGCACCAGCTTTTCCGTCAGGCTGCCGATGCGCCTGATCCCGCCCACGATCACCAGGGCGGCCAGCGCCGCCATGACCAGCCCGGTGGCGGCGGGCTTCGCGCCGAACTGTGCCATTGCCGAGGACACCGCATTGGCCTGCACCATGTTGCCCATGCCCAGCGAAGCTGAGGCGCACAACAGCGCATAGGCAGCAGCCAGTCTCGGCCTGCCAAGGCCGCGCTCGATGTAGGCCATCGGACCGCCAACCCACACACCCGCCTCGCTGCGCACGCGGTACTTGATGCACAGCGACTTTTCCGCGAAGCTGGTCATCATGCCAAGCGCCGCCGACACCCACATCCAAAAAATCGCGCCAGGCCCGCCCAGCGCGAGCGCCGACGCGACGCCGACGATGTTCCCCGTGCCCACCGTGCCGGCCAGCGCCGTCGTCACGGCCTGAAACGGCGGAATCGATCCGGCCTTGGCCGCCGCGCGAGGCCGAATCAGCGAACCCGCCGTCTCGCGCCACCAGCGCCGAAAACCCATCACCTGAAAGCCCCGCATGCGCACCGTCAGCATCAGCCCCACGCCGAGGATCGCCGCCAGCATCACCGGCCCCCAGACAAACCCATTCACCGCCGCATTGACGCGCGCGATCGATGAAACCAAACCTTCGAGCAAGCGCTCACCCCCCGTCCATCGTATGTGGACAGGGATTGGCGCATCACGTCAAGATCACGCCACACCCGCACCGGCGCGGCGCTTGCGCATCTCTACAGCGCCATCAGCCCGCAGCGCGCACAGTGGAACATGAACTGCTGCACGATCCCAGCTTCGTCGCCCAACAACACCCTCGATGCCTGCAGCAGCTTCTGCTTGCTCAGTCCCCTCAGCTCAGGAAACCACGCCTCCATCAGCCGTCCGACCCACACATCCACAGGAAACGCGGACGCATGCCCGCAGCCGAACAACAGCACGCAGTCCGCCACCTTATCCCCCACGCCGCTCAGCGTCACCAACCGCTCATGCGCCTCGGCATAGGGCAGTTCAGCAAGCGCATCCAGGTTGAACCCGTCCCGCACCATCCTGGCCGTTCGGATCAAGAAAGGCGCGCGATACCCCATCCCCATCGCCCTCAGCGCCGCCTCTGGGACCTCTGCCAGCACCACAGGACTTGGCAGGGTCCGAAGCTGCAGCCCGCAAACAGAAACCGGCACACCATAATGCTCGCAAAGCAGCCAAGACAGCTTGCGGATCCGCTCCACATTGTTGTTTGCGGACAGGATAAACGTCACCAATACCTCCCAGACGGGCTGGTTCAAGACGCGCAGCCCGGGCAGCTTTGACAGCGCTTCCACAACGGGCGGATACAGGGCATAGCGCCGGTGAAGCCCGGCATAGTCCCGCGCCAAATCGAAATAGTGCAGGTATGCCTCCTGATCCACTTCGTTCACCGGGTGCAGCACAAAGCCGTCACGCATTGGCTCAAGACACAGTCCAGAGCCGTAAAGAGCGGTGTAAAAACGGCCCTCGTGCTCGCGCCAAAGGAAGGACTGGGCGCTGTCGATCAGGGTCAGCTGCGGGTCGAACGCGGCGCCGGCGATGGACAGCATGGCATTTTTGTAGCGGACTTGCATTAGCGCGCCCCCTTCGTAACATTGCATACGCATAGATCATCAACAAAAAACCCGCCGACCCAATCGCTTGGGTGACGGGTTTCTCACGGACGCAGATTACTCGGCCGCGATCTCCGCGCGGGGATAGATCGAGACCTTTTTCTTGGTCTTGCCCATGCGCTCAAAGCGCACGATTCCGTCCATCTTCGCGAACAGCGTGTCATCGTCGCCGATGCCGACGTTGGTGCCCGGATGGATTCTCGTGCCCCGCTGGCGCACGAGGATGTTGCCCGCCAGCACGAACTGGCCGTCGGCGCGCTTGGTGCCCAGGCGCTGCGCGGCGCTGTCGCGGCCGTTGCGCGTGGAGCCCATTCCCTTTTTGTGGGCGAACAGTTGCAGATTCATCATCATGATAGATGTTACCTCCGTTTCAGAAACGTGATCCGTAAGTAGTCTGGATATTGGTCTTGTATCGATTTGAGCCCGGCGATCATGGTGGCCAGCACCGCTTGTGCCTCGCCACTCGATTCGCCTGTTGGCAGGCTGAGCCTGAGCAGGCCCGATTCGCCGTCCGCAAAGGTGTCCGCCTTGATCCGAAGCACCTCGGTGATGCCGATCGCGCAGGTCTGGCTGACTGCGGAGATGGCAGCGCAGACGATGTCTTCGCCGTGATCCGCATATCCTGTGTGGCCGGAGATCTCAAAGCCTTGAATGTGCTTGCCCTCTCGAAAGATGCGAACCCGCGTCATGAGCGCTGCGCTTTAACCGACTGCGGTGATTTCGATCTTGGAGTACGGCTGGCGATGGCCCTGCTTTTTGCGCTCGTTCTTCTTGGCCTTGTACTTGTAGACGACAACCTTCGCCGACTTGACCTGCCCGACGACCTTGCCGGTCACTTTCGCGCTCTTGACGATGGGTTTGCCCACTTCGATCCCGTCGTCCTTGCCCAGAAGCAGCACGTCAAAGTTGACGCTGCTCCCAACTTCCTGGTCCAGTTTTTCCACGTAGATCACGTCGCCCTGCTGGACGCGATACTGCTTACCGCCGGTTTGAATGACTGCGTACACGATTGATCCTCCCATGCTGAAGTACTCGCCGGGTCAGAGGTACGCGCAAAGCGCGATTTAGACAGACCTCACCCATGCGGCTTACCAAAGCATTATACCGCACACAAGCGACACATGTCAAATAAGGTTTTGGTAAAGCAGGGCACACGCAGGTACAGCTTCATCCTCCGCGCCAGTAGGCAATTTACCTAGACCACGATATTGTGCCACTGCCCGCTGTTAAACCGCTTGTATACCGCCGTCAGGCGAATCGACATGTCGATGATGGACGCGCCCCAGCAGCCGAGCAAGGCCCATTCGGGCATGTGCAACCAGTTTTGGATCACATAGATGGCAAGCAAGCTCAGCACGGGACGCAACACCGCGACGCACAGCATCATCACATACGCAACATACTTGGTGTCCCCAGCGCCACGCAGACAGCCGGAGATGACCACGCTGCTGGTCTGGAACGGCTGGAACAGCGCCACCATGAGCATGACCTGCGCGGACAGCGCGATGACCTGATCGTCCTTGGTAAACAACTCCACCAGCGGATAGCGGAAAACCACGACCATCGCAGCGATGCATATGGCCACCACAAAGGCCATGCGCTGGCTGACTTTTCCGTAGATGACCGCCTTGTCCGGCCGCTTCTGGCCCAGCATCTGGCCGACGAGTGCCGTGCCGGCCACGCCAATGCCGTCGCCAAAGCTGAACGAAATGTTCAGGAACTGCATGCCGATCTGATGCGCGGCGAAGACCATGGTTCCTAGGCCCGCTACGATCTTGGCGTAAGCAAAGAAGCCGACGCGCAGCGCCACTTGTTCCAGCACCGCATTTCCGCCCACTTTGACGATGCCAATGATCGTCTCCTGATCGGGCCTCCAGTTGTCGTGACGGGACAGGTATAAAAAGCCCACGTGCTTGCGGCTGTTGATGATTGTGACCAGGCACATGATGAATCCAACCACAAATCCGATGCCCGTCGCGAGCGCGGCGCCCGCCACCTCCATGCGCGGAAAACCCCAGTTGCCGCCAATGAGCAGATAGTTAAACAGCACATTTACCTAATTGGAAGCGGTGTGGACATACATGGTGATGCGCGTATTGCCAACGCCGCGCTGCGCCGCGCACATGCACATGGTGAGCGCGTTGATGGGCAAAAAATAGGCCAGAATATCGAAGTAACTGCGCGCCCTGTCAATGGTGTCCGCCTGTGCGCCCGCGAACGTCAACAGCGGGCGCGAAAACAGAAACGCCGGAATCATGATGAGAATGCTGATGCACAACACCAACATCAGCGCGTTCCTCAGCGTTCGGTTGGCGTCCCCTTGACGCCCTTCACCCTTGCGCCGGGCGACGATGGCCGTCACGCCCACATTCTTAGCAAAGAATATCGACAACAGCAGCATGCGCGGCTGTCCACACAATCCGACCGCGGCAATGGCCTCCGGGCCCATCCCTCCCACCATCATCGTGTCCACC
>JAVBTW010000142.1:0-7754 GCA_031555975.1 Eubacteriales bacterium | reverse complement strand
TTGGCGGGTTCGGAGTTTTGCTGCAGCAAAAGCGCTCTATTAACTTGCGTTAATAAAGTAAAAGTAATAGAACGCTGCGACTTTCCTGCTCATCGCTGTAGGCTCCTTGCCGTGTGAGATTTGCGTCATTATAAACCTCGGACATGTGATTGGTCAATGGGGCGCATGTTAATTCCCACGGTTTGCGCAGGAAGAAAAATCGACGCTGCTTCCGTTTCCGTGTCATCCTGAGGCTGCGACCTCAGGATGACACGGCGGGGCGTTTCCTGGTCCTGCGTGATTCCGAGCGCTTACCTAGGGCTCCCATTTCCGGCACAGCTCGTTGATCTCCCGCGCCAGCTTGTCCATCTCGCCCTGTCCGGCGGCTTTTGATCCCTTGATCAGCGACATCAGCCGCTGTCCCGCGGCCGTGAGCCTCGCCAGCGCGCCGGTCGGTTCATGGGCTTCTTCAGCCGGTTGGCCAATGTCTGCGCCAGCCGCCAATTCACGATCTGCCAACAGGTCATACGCGCCTTCGAACTTGGGCACGTACGGAGAGAACCCGGCGTCCTTCAGTGCGCCCGCAAAGACGTCGCAGGTTGCGGCTTCGCCGTGCACGACAAACACCCTGGCGGGTTTCACGTCGAACGCCTGAATCCACTTCATCAGCCCGTCCCTGTCCGCGTGGCCGCTCATGCCGCGAAAATTGTGGACCTCCGCGCAAACTTTGATCTGTTCGCCCAGCAGCCGCACACTGTCCTCGCCGTCCACCAGCTTCCGGCCCACGGTGCCTTCGGCCTGAAAACCGACGATGGCCACCGAACACTCCGTGCGCCACAGGTTGTGCTTCAGGTGATGCTGGATTCGGCCGGCCTCGCACATGCCGCTGGACGCGATGATGACCTTTGGGTCGGGGTCGTCGTTCAGCGCCATGGACTGGTCTTGGCTTTCGATGATGTGCAGTCCGTGGAACTTGATCGGGTCAGCGCCGCTCGCGACGACGGCCTCGGTCTGATCGTCCGCGCACTCGCGCAGGTTTCGGTCAAAGATTTCGGTGGTCTCCGCGGCAAGCGGGCTGTCCAGATACACTTGAAAGTTGGGCTGGGACGGCACGAGCTTTCGCTGCTTCATGTCGCGGATGTAGTACAGCAGTTCCTGCGCGCGACCGACGGCGAACGCAGGCACAATCACGTTGCCGCCCCGGGCCAGGGTCTTGTCGATGATCTTGGCCAGTTCCACCGTCACGTCGTCCGGCGCGCCGTGGACCCGGTCGCCATAGGTGGACTCCATGATGGCGTAGTCCGCCTGGTGAAGGTAGGACGGGTCACGGATGATGGGCTGATTGACATTGCCGATGTCGCCGGAGAACGCGATGCGCTTTTTGATCCCGTTTTCCTCCGCATCGACCAACGCGTAAGCGGAACCCATCAAGTGGCCGGCATCGACGAACGTGAAGCTCAACCCATCGCCCAGTTGCACGCGCTCGCCGTATTCGTGCGCCACCAGTTGTTTTAGGCACGCCTCTGCATCCTTGATGGTGTAGAGCGGCTCGGCCACGGCCTTGCCTGCGCGCCGGTTTTTCTTGCTGGCCCATTTGGCGTCTGATTCCTGGATATGCGCCGAATCAAGCAGCATCGCGCCCAGCAAATCGCAGGTAGCGCGGGTTGCGTGGATCTTGCCGTGAAAACCGCGTTTGGTCAAAAGCGGAAGCCGACCGGAGTGATCGATATGGGCATGGGTCAAGACCACGGCATTGATTTGTTCAGGCTCGAACGCGAAGGCTTGGTTTCTGTCCCCGCCCTTGCCCTGAATCATGCCGCAATCAACCAACACGCGCAGTCCGTTCGCCTCCAGACCGTGACAACTGCCCGTCACTTCGCGGTCCGCGCCAAGAAACGACAATTTCATGAGCCTCCGACCACCTTCCGTCACCGCATAATGTAGATGCCAAGCGCCAAAGAGAGTCCGATCCTATCCGAATGTCTTCCGAAACCGTTCGCAGTAATACTGTACCAGTTCAAACTTGGCGTCCGGCGCAATGCGGTGGTCTGGGCATGGGATGTAGCCACCCAGCGCAACCAGCGGCTTCAAGCGCTCGATCTCGAGGTCAATGGCCGCTTTGTCGTGGGCAAACACGCGCTTATCCATGCCGCCCACGCCGCGCAGTTCCCGGCCATACTGGGCGCGCCAGGGTGCGATGGAGGCGTTCCAGGTGCCCACTTCAATGGGGAACATGGTGTTGACGCCGTTCTCCAGCCAGATGGGAATCAGCCTGTCGATGCAGCCGTCGCAGTCCAGCGAAATGATATCGATGCCGTGGCCGCGGACCATGTCGGTCATCTTCTTGTACAGCGGGCCGACCACCTCTTTGAAGATGGCGGGATTGATCAATGGGCCGTTGTTGAAACAGATGTCCTCCCAGTAGTGTGCGTAGTCAAACTTCGCACCGGTATCCAGCACGGCTTTGGCCACATCGTAGCACAGTTGGGCGTGCGTCTCAATGATTTCCACATAGAGGTCTTCGTCATCGGCCATCAGGTAGGCCAGGTGCTCCACGCCAATCCAGTCGCGGATGGTGCCGTACAGGCTGCCCAAGTGCAGCGCCAGCGGCTCTTCGCGCTGTGCGTCTGCTGCCATGATCTCCGCGAACCGCGCAGGATTGATGCGGTCCTGGGTAAACTGAAGCCTTGGCAGGTACTCAGCCTCCCACACATCCCGGCCCGTCAGAATCGTGCCGATTTCGGCAGGGATGGACACCACGCCGGGCTTGACCAGCACGATGTGGCCAGAGCTGTCGCAGATGACCTGGCTGCCATCCGCGCGCTGCTCAATCAGCTTCTCTTCGAACGCGGGCTTCAAATTGTTGTGGCCGCCTTCCGTGCGGTTCCAGTTAAAATCAAAACCCAGTTTATCCATGACCTGGCGGTCCGCGGGGGAGTTGTCGCCCTTGGTGGCGTACTCTTGCGCCTGTTCTTTGGTGATGTGCCCCTCATCCGCCCATTTGTCCAGTGTTTCGTTCCAGTAGCCAAACGCCACGACCGGCATCCGGTCGTAGGTCTCGTAGTGCAGTATGGCCTTCACGCGCTCGCGATTTGTCATGGGCACCTCCTGTGTGGATGAAATTGCTATGCTCATTATAGTGGCAATGGTGCGGAATTGCAATGCCCACGGCTTTACAAATGTGGGTGTATTGCGTACAATTGAGTCAGGCATTTGATGCGGGGGGGGCATGAGATGGACGCGAAGACTTTGCGGCGGCGCCGCGCCACGCAGTGGACACTGATCGGTTGCGGGATCGTCATGGTGGCCCTCGGCCTCTGGCGCGGTGAGGTGCGTGCGGTGCTGACCAAGGCGGTCAACATCTGCCTGGAATGCATCGGGATTGGATAGGGGTGGTCGCGCGTGAAAAGGCTGTTGACGCAGATCGGTTTCTTCCTGGCCACAAATCTGAATCTGCGTGGGTTTGTCACGGGCCGGATCTATAAAGGCCCGCTGAAGAGCGTGTGTGTGCCGGGGCTCAATTGCTATTCGTGTCCGGGTGCGCTCGGGGCATGTCCGATCGGCGCGCTGCAGGCGGTATCGGGCGGGGCAAAGCACCAAGTTTCGCTGTATGTGATGGGTTTGTTGACGCTGTTCGGCGTTGCGCTTGGCCGTTTTGTGTGCGGTTGGTTGTGTCCGTTCGGATGGGTTCAGGACCTGCTGAGCCGCATAAATAAGCGAAAATTGCGCATGCCGACGCAGGTCGATCGGCCATTGCGGCTCTTGAAATACGGCATCTTGGCGGTGTTTGTGGTGCTGCTGCCCATGGTTGGCACGAATGCGTTTGGCATTGCGCCGCCCTATTTCTGCCAGTACATCTGTCCCTCAGGCACACTCTTTGGCGGATTGCCGCTGCTGCTCACCAACGAATCGCTGCGTGGCGCGGCCGGGTTGCTGTTTTCGTGGAAGGCAGCGCTGCTGGCACTGTTTGTTGGGCTGTCGGTGGTCATTGACCGGCCTTTTTGCAAATACGTGTGCCCGCTGGGCGCCATATACGCGCTGTTTAACAAGGTCAGCTTTGTGAGGCTGACCGTGGATGCGCACAAGTGCGTCGGGTGCGGCAAATGTGCGCGCGCGTGTCCGATGCAGGTGCCCATGCCTGCACAGCCGAACCATATGGAGTGCATCCGGTGCGGCAAGTGCGGCAAAGTGTGCGCGGAGGATGCGATCAAATGCGGACTGTAGCTGGGCGAGCAGGCAAAGGCAACAAAACCGTAGCGCTATCGATCACCCGCAAGGCGCGTGAGGGTCGAAGGCCCTTACGGCAGAACGTATCCGGCCGCCATGTGCACCGCGTACCATTCCTCGCGGGTCAGCTCGATGTCCGCGGCGGCGCAGCATTCGCGCAGGCGCTGTGCGTTTGTAGTGCCCGTGACGGGCTGCATCTTGGCGGGATGGCGCAGCAGCCAGGCCATGGCGATGGTCGTGGCCGTGACGCCGTATTGCGCCGCCAGCTCGTTCAGTTTCTGGTTCAGCGTCGGGTATTTGTCGCTGCCGATGAACACGCCTTCGAAGAACCCGTACTGGAATGGGGACCAAGGCTGGATGGTGATCCGGTTCATCCGGCAGTAATCCAGCACACCGCCATCGCGCACATTGGCGTCGCTGTCGGTCATGTTTACGTGCAGTCCGCTGGCGATCATGCCCGCGTTGGTGATGGACAACTGTAGCTGGTTCGCGACCAGTGGCTGCTTAACGCAGCTTTTCAGCAACTCCATCTGCATCGGATTCTGGTTCGACACGCCGAAATGGCGCACCTTGCCCGCCGAGTGAAGCGCGTCGAAAGCCGCAGCGACCTCCTCGGGCTCCATCAGCGCGTCGGGTCGGTGCAACAGCAGCACATCCAGATACGCTGTGTTCAACCGCTTCAGTATGCCGTCCACGGACGCCAGGATGTGGGACTTGGAGAAGTCGAACATCCTGCCCGGGACGATGCCGCATTTGGATTGCAGGATGAGCTTTTCCCTGATGGTTGGCGACATGTGCACGGCCTTGGCAAATACGGATTCGGACTTGCCGCCGCCATAGATGTCCGCATGGTCAAAAAAGTTTGCACCCAGTTCCAGCGAAGTCTGGATGAGCTGCGCTGCGTCACGTTCATTCATGCCGCTGATGCGCATGCAGCCCATGGCGATGGTGGGCACGGACAGCCCGGATTGACCCAATTGGATGGTTCTCATGATAGCGCCTCCTTGTTGGTCATTGACACCATTATATCGCGCATGTCAAGGCGAACGGAGAGGAAAATGGATTGGTTTCGGATGCAGCCGAGGCGCCCGTCTGATCCAGCGCTGTGCCCTCGCCGCATCATGAGAGGCTCGGCCTTCCTCTGTAACGCGCGCGGTTCTGCGCGCACATTCTTAACATTCCTCGTCTATAATAAACTCAAACCAAACTGCACAATGGGGAAATGTAGCCGGAAGGGTGTTCGATGAATGCCAATGATGCTGGGCCTGGTGATCGCGCCGCTTGTGGTCGGGCTGATGGTGGCTTTTGTGCGCAGTCAGCGCGCGCTGGCGTGGATTGTGCGCCCCGGCGCGCTCTGTGTGCTGGGACTGTCGGTCGCCTTTGTAGCTACCCATTTTTCGCAAATCACCACCATGCGCCTGTCAGGCGCGCACATGCTGAAATGGGGCGCGCTGGTGATTGAGCTGGGCTTGACTGCCTACATCGTGCGCCTGGGCCTGCGCACCCGCTCGTTCCTGCTGGCGGGCCTGTCCGCAGCCCAATTTGTGGTGCTGCTTCTGATCGAACTGGGTCCGGGCCGCGCGTTACACACCGACGCCAGTCTGCGGCTGGACAAACTGTCGCTGCTGATGATTCTGATCACGGGCGTGATCGGCAGCCTGATCTGCATCTATGCGATAGAGTACATGAAGGATTATCACCGCAACCATCCGGAGCTGCCCGACCGGCGCTATGCCTTTGTGGCGGTGCTGTTTGTGTTCTTGTCGGCCATGTTCGCCCTGTTGATGTGCAACGACCTCACTCTGCTCTTGTTTTGCTGGGAGATCACCACGTTCTGTTCGTTCCTGCTGATCGGCAATACTCAGAAGCCCGAAGCCCAGCGGAATGCGCGGCTGGCGCTCAGCATCAATGTGGGCGGCGGCTTGGCCTTCGCGGTTGCCCTATGGATATTGGCCGCCGTGTACGGGGTGGGTGACCTCGAAGGTGTGCTGAGCCTGGACGGGGCTGGCGGTCTGAGCATCGTGGCAGTGCTGCTACTGGCCGTTGCCGGGATGACCAAAGCGGCGCAGGCGCCGTTTTCCCACTGGCTGCTGGGCGCGATGGTGGCGCCGACGCCGTCCAGCGCGATGCTGCATTCATCCACGATGGTCAAGGCCGGCGTTTACCTGATCCTGCGGCTGTCGCCTGTTTTGGGTGGGCACATTTCCGGCATCGTCGTGACGCTGGTGGGCGGCATCACGTTCCTGTACGGCGCGGTGATGGCCATTTCCCAGACCGACGCCAAAAAGATTCTGGCCTACTCCACCATCTCAAACCTGGGACTGATCGTCACCTGCGCGGGGATCGACACGGCCGAATCACTGTGGGCTGCGATCATGCTGATCATCTTCCATGCCGTGGCGAAATCGCTGCTGTTTTGCTGTGTGGGTTCCACGGAATACTTGCTCGGCAGCCGCAGCGTGGAGGACATGGACGGGCTGTTTCATCTGTCCACCCAGCTCACCATGCTGATGATCATTGGCATTGCGGGCATGTTTGTGGCGCCATTCGGCATGCTGATCTCAAAGTGGGCGGCCATGAAGGCATTTCTGGATTCCGGAAATCTGCTGATCCTGTTGATTGTCGCGTTTGGCAGCACCATGACGCTGTTTTTCTGGTCCAAGTGGATCGGCAAGCTGATCGCCAACGCGCACCGCAGAAAACCCACCAACTACATCATGCGCATTGACGAGAAGGTCAGCATGTTCACCATGGCCGCGATGGTCATTGTCGTGTGCCTGATTCATCCTGTGATTTCACGGATGCTGGTCATTCCCTACATCGACAGCAACATGCACATCCATTTCGTGTCGCCCATTGATGAGTTCTCGGCCAGCGTCATCATCTTCATGATGCTGATGTTGTTCATCGCGCCGCTGATCATGATTCCGCTGTTTAAGCTGAAGCATGTGGATCCGACGAGCGTGTATTTGAGCGGCGAGAACGCGGGCGATGACGAGTCGTTTTACGGTTCCATGGGCAAAGTGGTCAAGATAGAGATGCGCAACTGGTATATGTGAGGGCTTTTTCCGGCCTGACCTGTGGGATCGGCTGGCGACCGTCGTCTGCGGGTTGATCCTGATGGTTGGCATCCTCGCCGCACTGGGAGGGCTTGCCGTATGATGGACGCGCTACTGAAGGTGTTTTGGGTGCTGTTGATCCTGGTGGCCGCGCCGCTTGTCGGCGGCTTGTTGACGGGGCTGGACCGGGTTTTGTCCGCACGGATGCAACGCAGAAAAGGTCCGCCGTTGTTGCAGCCGTTTTACGATGTAGGGAAGCTGATGCAAAAACAGTCCACCACAGTGAACGCGATCACCCGGTTTTTTGTCACGTTCTCGCTGTGCTTCTCTGCGCTGACGGTGGTGCTGCTCTGTGTGGGGGCGGACCTGCTGCTGTGCTTCTTCTCGTTCACGCTGGCCTGTATCTTCTTTGTGATCGCAGGCTATTCCTCTTTCTCGCCCTTTGCGCTGATCGGCGCGGAACGGGAGTTGATCCAGATCATGTGCTAC
>JAVBTW010000165.1:0-9380 GCA_031555975.1 Eubacteriales bacterium | reverse complement strand
GGTGGACGCCGAGAACACGGCGGGCTTCGGCGAAAACGCCATCATCGCCATGTACACCAGCCACGGCGAATGTGAACAGCAGTCCATCGCGGGGGCCGCCGACGGCGTGAACTTTGTCAAGTGCGACGGTAACCCCGTCATCCCGAACCCCGGCCTCCCGGATTTTCGCGATCCGAAGGTGTTCAAAAATCCGGTGCTCGGCGGCTGGAGCTGCGCCATCGCCGCGGGTGACCGGACGGCGTTCTATCACTCCCCGGACCTGAAAACCTGGACGCGCACAGGAGATTTCGGTTCAACAGAAAACAAGCTCGGCACCGTCTTTGAGTGTCCGGACCTGTTCCCGCTGACCGCGCCGGACGGCAGCGAACTGTGGGTCCTGATCGCCAGCATGATCCAGCCCCCTGAGGACGGAGGCAGCCGCACACAGTATTTCCTCGGCACGTTCGATGGGCGCACTTTTCACCAGACCATTCAGATGGCAGAGCCGGTTCTGCTGGACATCGGCTATGACAATTATGCGTCGGTGTCCTTTTCCGGCGCGGGCGAACCGACGATACTCGGCTGGGGCACGAGCTGGGTATATGCGCGCGAGGAACCCACCACCGCGTATTGCGGTTGCATGACATTGGCGCGCACGCTTCGCCTGGCGGAAACGCCGGCAGGCCCGAGGCTGTGCCAGCAACCTGTGTTGCCCAACACCACAGAGAAAGCGAACATCGCCGATGGCGACCCGCTGCCCGGCGAGGTATTCGCCGTTCAGGTTCGGGCCGACGGTCCGTTCGAAGCCCGCTTCGAAAACGCGCATGGCGAGTCCTTTTCATTCGGACTGGACGCGCAAAACCAGTTGTACACCGACCGCTCGGAGGCGGGCGAAAGCGCTTTCAATCCGCTATTCCAAACGCCCCTGTTTCAACGAACAAAGGCGCGCAGGCTCGTCAGCGGCGCGGTAGAGATGCTCGTGGTCTTTGACCGAAGCATTTGCGAGCTGTTCGCGGACGAGGGATTGTATGCAAACGCAACCGTCATGTACCCGACACGGCCATATGAACGGCTGCGCCTCAGCGGCGCGTCCGCGATCATCATGCATCTGTAAACCACACGCCGTGTGATGCGGATTCAGGCTCGTTGTGAAAAGATGCAGGTTCATGGCGCTGGCGCGACGGGGTCGGCCCCGCCCGCGTTCAGCGCCTCGACGGTCTTGGCTTGCACGACGCCAATGTGGCCGCCCCTGAGCGGTTTTGTGTCGGCGCTCTGATCGCGACCGGAATTGGCCGGTGGCCAGGCCGAGGGCCTGGGCGCCGAGGCTCGGCAGCATCATTAACGAACACTTCAGCGATGTGTCCGGGCGCTCATTCCCTTCATATTCATGAGGGATCAATGCTCAGGAACGATGAAGTGGTCGTCTATCGGATATCCTTGACAGCAATCAAGTCTCGAGGGCGCTTCTATTGCACTTCAAGGCGATCGCGACCACCTCGTTTTGCGTTATATAGCGCCATGTCACTTCGTTTGATGACCTGTTGGTAGGATTCGTCTGCCGAGTGGTATTCGCTGATCCCTATGCTGATGGTTATGGGGATCTCGATTGTTTCGCTGATATGGATGGGATTTGCCCGGAAGTAGGCCAGAAGTCGTTGTGCGATGCCGATCGCCTGGGCACAGTTAGATTGTGGCAGGATCGCGATGAACTCCTCGCCGCCGAAGCGAGCGATGAAATCCGATGACCGGAATACCTTCTTTAGGTAACCTGCCGTGCCAACCAGCACGGCATCACCGACATCATGCCCGTGCGCATCATTGACACACTTAAAAAAGTCGATGTCGATCATGACCACTGCGAACATGAGATCGCTGAAACTCGCTGTCTTGTGCAACCGCTCTAGGTAACGATCCAGTTGCAGGCGATTGAACAAGTTCGTCAACGGATCCCTACTCGCACGCTCAATCATCTCAGCGCTCTGTAGTTGCAACCGCTCACACATGCTGTTGAATGAGTCTGAAAATTCACCCATAAAGTCCACCCGCTGCGTATAATCGCCCTTCGACACACGCGACATCTGCCAGACAAGGTGGTACAGGTTCGCTCGTAGTGCCTTCAGATTTGAGATCACATACCCATGGCCCACCACTTCTTCGCTCAGGTTCCCCACGCTGAGCGCAGCGGTTGCCTGCCGCAGTTGCAATACGATACCCACAATCTCGGACAATCCGGGATGGCGCTTGCATGCACAACCCAGCTCTTCTGAGACTTGCGGATTCACTTCGCACAGCAGCCGCGACAGGAGCGCCAGCACCTCATCGACAGTGAGATCGTTTTCCACTACAGTTCACCTGCTTTCGAATCCAGAAGCAAAGGGAATCAGTCCCTTGTGACGTTGAAGCGACAGGTGCGTGCGCCAGTGCACCAACAATCCACCTCACGCGCTGTCCAAGGCGTGTTCGTGAAGCCTTCAAAAAGTCCGCTGATAAACCCTTCGTCGTATATGCAGGTTTCGTAATCCAGTAGCGGCAGCCCGGAACAATCCAAATCTTCGTCCACGGTCAAGATCACATTGCCATCTACCGCGTTCTCTTTTTCAATGCGCAGAATGCCGATTTTCTTCTCGCGCAAAACGCGCTGGCACTTGCTCACAAACTCCTCAAGCGAGTCTACAGGCGCGATCAGATGCTCATAAAACTGATGACCTGCCAAACGACCTGCCTCTCGAAACAGTTGATCCGCCTCTTCCTGTCCGAGCCGCTGCTCGATAACGTCCCTCATTGTGAATTGCATCAACCGATAGACATCGACATCCATCTGTATGCCCAGATGCTTTCGACCCTCTGCGACGTCGCCGATCAGGTCCCACTTGAACTCATATTTGCGCATGGCGTTACACCTCCACTTTATGACAGTCTGGAGCGTCTGTGTGTAATCATTATGATAACACGCAGGAACACTAATGTCAAAGATGTTTTGGCTCAGAGCCATTGTATGTTACCGAATCGCAAATTTGCTTTGCTTGTCAAATGGGCTAAAGGCCATGGTCATTCAGCAAAGGCACAGGCGGTCATTGCGAAATAATTGTCCAAGGGCACGTAGTCGGCAATGCTGTTTCCGCTGCCCAGTGCATAGCCGCCACGTTGCGCCGCACGGTCAAGCATCGCGCTCGCGCGATGCTTGACCGCCTCCGGGCCCTCTCTTGTAAGAAAATCCATGTCAATGCCACCGAGCACGGCCAGACGACCACAGAGATTCTCGTATGCCGCCTCAACTGGGATAATTGCGTCCTCATATGAGTGGCGGGCGTCAAAACCAATGTCAAGGATATCATCAAGAATGTCCTTAAACGTGCCGCAGGAGTGCAGAAGCGCATACTTCCCATGGCTGTGCGCAAGGCGCACATATGCCCTCTGCCACGGGAATACATATTTGCGCAGTGTCGCAGGCGCGAGCATCGTCTGGGTGTTAAAGCCCCAATCATCGCTTGAAATGAGGGCCATCACCTCGGGACGATCGACACAGCGCTTGAAATACTCGAGATAACCCGCACCGACGCGCTCAAACACGTCCGAGACCAATGGTTCGTCGTCGTACAAAAGCAGGCAAAGGTTTTCGTAACCCAGCATTCGAATGACTGTCTCCAGCAGGCCGTCTGCAATCCAGATCATCAGCTTCATCCCGTCCGGGAGGCTGTCCTTCGCCGCATCGATAAGCTCGTTGCCGTATGCAGCCGGATCCGGCCACGGATAAGCGTCAAACGAAGCACGATCAACGATCGAAGGAGATTCGTTCAGGGAGATGGTTTTCCCATGACTGATGTTCAAAAACGGATAGTGAAATCCGTTCGCAGTCTGGATCACATAATCATATCCAAGGCGGTCGTTCGCCCGAATGGATGCTGCAACGGCCTCCCCCGCGCGGGTAGGCGTGATGCCTGAGGCTGCACGGATCAGGGCGTCGTCCAGGAACAGTTCGAACAGTGTCGGGCGGCTGGGCGCGCGCTTTTCCAGCACCGCTGCGATGTTCCGCCAGTCGGGCATACGGTTTTCCGGCCTGTATTGCATAGGTAAAGCCCTCATTCCTTGACGCTTCCGAGCGTGATGCCGGTGACGAAATAGCGCTGCAAGAACGGATAGAAGATCAGCACCGGGATCATCGCGATGAACACCTGCGCGGCCTTGACGGTGCGATCCGAGATCAGGCGCTGAAGTTCGGCCTGCTGACGCGACATTTGCCGGACATTCTTGACCACCAGAATGGACTGGAGATAGGTCTGGAGCGGGTATTTCGATGAATCGGAGAGATACAGCATGCCGTCGACCCAGCTGTTCCACTGAAACACAACCGAGAACACAATGAGCGTCGCGATTGCGGGCAACGATACAGGCAGGTAGATTTTCGCCAGGATGCGGAAATATCCCGCGCCGTCGATGAACGCGGACTCCTCCAGTTCCTTGGGCACGTCCTTGAAAAAGTTCATCAGCAGGATGACGTTGAACACCTGCACAGAACTCGGAATCACCAGCGCCCACATCGAATTGAGCAGCCCGGTGTATCGCACAACCATGTACGTCGGAATCATGCCGCCCGCAAAGAGCATGGGGATGACGAACAGCCAGACGAAAAAGTTCTTCGCGCGGAACTCGTTGCGGGTTTTTGACAGCGGGAACGCGGCCAGGATGACCATGATCATGTTGATCAGCGTTCCAAGCAACACGCGGATGCCCGACACGCGTAGTCCGCTCCAAAACTCTTGCTTTTTCATGACGTACTCATAGGATTTCAACGTGAAATCGACCGGCCACAGCACGAGCTTGCCCGCGCTGATCGCCGCACTTGAGCTCATGGACATCGAGAATACATAGATGATGGGCATGAGGCACACAAACGAATAGACGATAAATAGGACGACGTTCGCCACATGAAACGCCCTGCGTGACAGCGACCTGTCAACCATGAAGGAGCCCTCCTTTGATCCGATTCACCAAGCCAATCACGAATGACGCTTAGAAGATCGCATAATCCCACTTTACTTTTGCAATATAGTAGGAAACCGCGATCAACAGCAGGCTCACGAAGGATCGCAGAAGACCAACGGCCGCGCCGAGCGAATACTGCGCGTTTTGCAGGCCAGCGCGATAAACCCATGTGTCAATCACGTCTCCCGTCGCGTAAACCGACGGTGAATACAGCATGATGATCTGCTCGAACCCCGCGTTAAAGATATAGCCGAGGTTGAGCACCAACAACATCACGATATAACTCCGGATGCCTGGCAGCGTAATCTTCATGACCTGCTTGAATCGACCCGCGCCATCGATCGCAGCGGCCTCATAGAGCGACGGGCTGATCGCCATGATCGCAGCGAGATAGATGATCGCGTTGAATCCGGTCATCTGCCAAAGGTCCGTGACAATCAGCACCCATGGAAAAACCTTCGGCGAACCAAGAAAACGAATGGGTTCCATGCCCACGTATCCGAGCATCTGGTTGATAAACCCACTGTCGGACAGCAGTTCACGAAAGATGCCGCCCAGGATAACCCACGACAAAAAATACGGCGCATAGATGACCGTCTGCACCGTGCGCTTAAAGATAATGTTTGTCAGTTCATTGAGCAGCACCGCGATCAGAATGGCTGTCAGTGTGCCGAGCACGATCTTCATTGACGCGATGAACAGAGAGTTGTATGTGATCTGCAAAATGTCCGGCGAGGCAAAGACCCGCCTAAAGACATCCAGGCCCACCCATTCGGATCCGAAAAAACCCTTCGCAGGCTCAAAGCGCTGAAAGACCATGACGAGGCCCAACATCGGGCCATAGGAATAGATGAGCAGAAACAACGTCGGTACGGCAATCATGGCGTACAACGGCCACTGTTTGATCATGTGTGTTTGGGTCTTGCCCATGCCTCTACCCCCTTGAAGCGCGCGCGGCCGTCAGTCATTTGACGGCCGCGACAGCACTTCATTTAGTTATCTGGTCGCACACCAGTCACGCACTTCCTTCGTAGCGGTATTGCCATAAATGGAATCCCACTGCGCTACGAACTCGTCAAACGCCGAAATGTCAAGCTCGCCGGATACAATGCCAACGGCCATCGTGTCGTACAGCTTCTTCACAGTCGGCTCGTTCTCGATCATGACTTGGGTCGGGTCGCCGGTGTACTCGTTCCACACGACCAGATCCTTGTCCATGTACTCCTTGACCACAGCCCGCGAGGTGCCTTCCTTCAGATAGGATCTGTAGGCAGGCCAGCCTTCCTTCGCCTTGTCATTCACATACGACATCGCCTGGTCATAGAAGATGCGGAACGCTTCGCAGAGGTTCGACGGATCGCCGGAGTCCTGCGCCGCGGAGATGTCCGCAAGCGCGTCCAGGTTGAAGGCTGGATTGTGGATCACCAGGGGATACACCAGGAACACCTGGTTGCTGTCAACCGGATCGGTGTTGTAGACGCCAAACTCCATCTTATCCGGATCCTCGTTCAGATCCATGAACAGGTTTGACATCTTCACCAGCGCCTCGGGATTCTTCGCGCCCTTGCATGCGACCAGGATCGACTGGGTCTGAACCTTGTCACCGCACATGCGCGCCACGTCGTCACCGCCCTGGGGCATCGCCACAGGCAGCCAGTCGGCGTTCTCGTTCTCGTCAAGGGTCAGCGGCAGCGGCCACCAGGAATCCCACACGCTGCCAAAGCGCACTGAAGACTTGCCGTTGATGTAGGCCTCGGTCACGAGATCCTCGTTGTCCGTCATAAAGGAAGGGGTGATGTAGCCCTTCTCGTACAGTTCATGCGCCTTTTCGAGCGCCAAGCGGGTGCGCGCGCGGCTCTCTTCGCCGAACATGCCGTGCTCAACCTCGCCCTTTGAATTCTTGTACCAATAGTTGGGATACGAGTTGAACATATTGAAATACGTCCAGGGCAGCAGGTAATCCAACGAGTTCTGGTCCGTGCCGCGGATCGCGATCGGATAGGTTTCCGCGGGCGACAGTCCGGCGGGATTGTTGTTCTTCACGGTCTCCATGAAGGTTTCAAACTCCTGCCAGGTCGTCGGCGGTGTCAGGTTCAGTTCGTCCATATAGTCCTTGCGGAGCCACATGACCGACGCGCCGGTCTCGTACGTGGCGCCGGCGCCGATGCCGTAGTATCTGCCGTCCTTTGTCGCGATGTCCAGCAGCCCCGCATAATCGCCGACCAGGCGCTCGCGCAGATAATCGCTGGCATAGTCGATGATTGGGTCGGTGAGATCCTCAAGCAGGCCAGCAGCGTACAGCTTCTCAAAATCGCGGCGCGAAACGGACATGAAATCCGGCAGTTCCTGAGACGCCAGCATGAGGTTGAACTTCGACTCAGCCTGGGAGCTCGGGCAGGTCCACAGGAAGGAATAATTGATGCCCAAATCCTCGCTGTAGCGCCGGGTGTAAACATTGTTGTCAAGGGAGTCTCCCTCTGGAAACCAGAAAGCGCCGTCATTGCCCGTGTGCACAAGCTTAATGTCAATCGGCGGATCGTACTTGCCGTACGGATCCTCAGTCGCGTGGGGCACATCCTCCAGTTTCCTTGCCTCCTCGGCAAACGCCTGAATCGTGAAGGTCGAAAGTGCGAGTAATAGTGCGAGTGTAATGGCCAGAATCCTCTTCACAATAATCCCCCTTTCTTGATGCCCGAACTTAATTAAGTAAGTTTCTTAGGAAATAGATTATAACCATATTTCGAGCTTTTGTCAATCATCATTTGCACAGTTTGGTAAACCTTCCATTTGTGTCAAACGAATGGACAACGCATGTCAGATCACGTGCAGCGACGCGGGGGGCGCTGCTGGAGGTGAGAGTTGACATCGACTGGTGTAACGGTGTACTATTGGGAGCGAGTAAGTTTGCGCAGAGGCAACTGCGCCTGCAGGATAAAAGCAGCGGGGAGGCACCTCCATGTCCACTAGATCCGTTGACCGTAGCGACCTGAAGCGGCAAAACCGCCAATCTGTGTATGAGACCATTCGCGCCAGCGAAGGACAGGTATTCACTTGCGCGCAGATCAGCCGCAGTACGGGCATCTCGCTACCGACGGTGACCAAGATCATCGCGTTTTTTGAAGGGCGCGGTTTGCTCCGCGCGCTGGGCACCCAGGAGAGCGGCGCGCTGGGCAGACGGCCGACGCTGATGCAGTTCGTGCCGGACGCTTACGGCAGCATTGGCGCGGCCTACGATGGCAAGCATTTGGTGCTTGTTGGGGTTGACTTGAACTATCAGCCCCGAGCCATCCGCAGAATCCGTGTGCGGTGCACCATCGGCCGACTCATGGACGAAGTGCTCCCCGCGCAGATGGACGCATTCCTGGATCAGGAGGCCGCGACGCTGGGCAAGACGCTCAGCATCGGGCTGGCGCTTCCTGTGGTGATGGACACACACAACGAAAGAACGGACCACCCCGCGCAGTTGGTGGGCATCGCCGACTCGTATGACTTTTCCCCACACTGCCAAGCGCTGCGCAAGCGCTATGGCTACCCTGTGTACATCGAAAACGACGTGAACGCCGCCGCCATCGGAGAGTTCCGCGAACTGGGGCTGGGCGCAAAGGACGACATGGCTTACATCACGCTGGGCAACGGCATCGGCAGCGGCATCCTGCTCGGCGGCAAACTGCGGCGTGGCTGCAACTATGCAGCAGGCGAGATTGGCAACATGGTCTGCAGCGTCGTCCCGGACGGCGCGTCCACGCTGGAAGCACTGCTCTCACCAGACGCGCTGCTCGATAGGTTCGATTACAATGTGTTCGATGACACCCCCCCGACCAATGAGGAACTGCAGGATCGCGTAGCCGACTATATCGCTCGGCATCTGGCGTTCGCGATCGTGAACATGGCGTCGATTTTGGATGTGGAGCGGTTTGTGCTGGGCGGTTTTGTGCTGGAGGCGCTCAAAGGGCAGGTGTACCGCCACATTGAGCGGTATGTGAGCCACAGCCCCGTCTCCGGCCTGTCTATCTGGCCCGCGACGGCGATGGGCGCTCCTGCCCGTGGCGTTGGCGCCCATGCCTGCGACAAGGCCTTGGACAGCATCTTTATGGATGTGAGCGAAGGAGACGCGGGCCTTTCGAACCGAAATACCGCGCACTGATGTGAACACAATCAGTATGCCAAGCGCCTCCCGCCACCCACACGGATGGTGGGAGGCACTTTTCGCGGGATCGTTTCCATTCCTTACAACATCCCCGCCGCCGCCTCGTCCAAATAGATGCGCGATTGCGGGTGATCAGCCATCAGGCTAGACGGCACGTCCGCAGTGGGTGCGTCCGAGAGGGTCTTTTTCACGATCTCGGCCTTGCGCGCACCATCGGCCATCAGGAACATTGTGCGCGCCTTTTTCCGTGTACCCGCGCCCACGCCAATGC
>JAVBTW010000176.1:0-5405 GCA_031555975.1 Eubacteriales bacterium | reverse complement strand
CTCCTGGGTCCAGGTCCGGAACGGCCCGCCGGACGCGGTCAGGATCAGCCGCCGGGGCCGGTTGGCATTGGCGGCCTGCAAACACTGAAAGATGGCCGAGTGCTCACTGTCCACCGGCAGGATGGGCGCGCCCATCCGCTTGGATTTGTCCATGACCAACTCGCAGCCTGCCACCAGCGCCTCTTTGTTGGCCAGCAGGACCCGCTTGCACACGTCCAGTGCGGCCATCACCGCAGGCAATCCGGCAATGCCCACCACCGCCGCCAGCGCATCGTCCGGCGGACAGGCCCGAAGCGCGCGCTCGCTGCAGTCCCCGCCAAAGAACCAATCCGTGCCTTTGCGCACGTCCTCAGGCAATCGCTCGGGCTGGATCACCAGGCCCGCAACCTTGGGCTTAAACCTGCGCACCAACTCAAACAGCGCTTCACCGCTCGCATGCGCGGTCAGTATGGTCGCCTGAAACTGGTCGGGGTGCGCCGCGACCAGATCCAATGCCTGTGTGCCGATGGAGCCCGTCGCGCCCAACACGCCTATTGTATGCATGGATGCCTCCAGTGAATGAATGACGACGGATGGGTGCGGCTTCAGACCGCCCGAACCCGCGCCGCCCTGTCCGGTCCCATCAAATTTGCCAAATCACGGCAAGGAATACATACACCACAACGCCGTTGAACAAAACACTGTCAATGCGGTCCAGCATGCCGCCATGGCCCGGGAAGATCGCACCGAAATCCTTCACGCCGCAGTAGCGCTTGACCATTGATGCGGTCAGGTCACCGATCTGCGCCGCGAAGCCGCCGATCAGGCCCATCAGCGCGAACAGCCAATAGGGCGGCAATGGCGCTGCGTAGGGTTGCAGCAGCGGGATGTATGTGGTCACAAACGTCGCCACGGCGGGAATCAGCATGGCAAACAACACGGAGGCGCAAAGGCCCGCAACGGAACCTTCCACTGTCTTTTTCGGACTCAGTCTCGGCGCGAGCTTCCGCTTGCCAATCCGCATGCCGACCTCATAGGCAAACAGGTCGTTCATCAGCGCAACCAGGAACAGCAGTCCCAGGCCAACCGTCGCATGCATCACGGGCCGCAAATCCAGGATCGGAAAAAACAGCGTGATGAGGCAGCCGGGATAAAACAGCGGAAACAGCGTTGCGACCGCCGAATCAAAATCAATCTCACCGCGCAAAATCACGCCGCCAAGACCCAGCATCAGACACAGCGCCATCAGCGGCATCAGCGCCTGCATGCCGAACCTGAGATACGCTGGCACCACGGCGATGGCATACACCATGCCGATCCAGCGAATGGGCCGCGCGCCGCGCGCGGTAAAAGCGCCGTACATTTCCCATATGCTCATCACCATCATGGCGACAAACCCGATCCGCAGCGGCCAGCCCTGCAGGATCCAGAGCGCGCACAGGATCACCGCCAACACAATGCCGGTGATGCGCCGCCTGATCATCATGCGGATTTTTTTGTCGTTTTCCGAGGCCTGGGTATTGTCCGGGCTTGTCTGCATCAATCCGCTATACCTTCCCATACCGGCGATCGCGCGACGCGAACCGCCAAAGATCCTCTAGGAACACCGAGCGCGTGTAGTCCGGCCACAGAACTTCATTGAAGATGAGTTCCGCGTAAGCAGTCTGCCAGGGCAGAAAATTCGAAGTGCGCTGCTCGCCGCTGGTGCGAATCAGCAGGTCCACGTCCGGCTGTCCCGCCGTGTATAGGCCCGCCTCAAAATCCGCCTCCATGAACGCCGCCGCGTCCGCACCCGACCGGACCCGCTCGCACAGCGACTTGGCCGCGTGGAGCAGCTCTTGACGCCCGCCGTAGTTCAGCGCGATGTTGAGCCGAAGGCCGGTGTTTTCCCGGGTGCGGTCCATCGCCGCCTGAACGGCCGTGCGCTGCGCCGAGGGCAGCCCGGAAACGTCGCCCAAAATCAGTATGCGCACATTCTTCTCGTGCAACTCATCGATCTCACTCGAAAAGTACTGCAGCAGCAGGTTCATCAGCGCGCCGACCTCATCGCGCGAACGCGCCCAGTTCTCCGTGGAGAACGCGTACAGGCTCAGCGCCTCAACGCCCCAGTCGTCGCAAGCGCGAATGATGTCGCGCAGCGCCTCGGTGCCCGCCGCATGGCCGGCGCTCCTGGGGAGGCTCCGCCGCGTGGCCCACCGGCCATTGCCGTCCATGATGACCGCCACATGGAGCGGCATCACAGGCGGCAACCCGTCGTGCCGTTCCACTTCACCGGGTTGTGCGTTCGGTTTCAGCACATGCCCGATCCACAAAGAAGCGTTGCGCGCCAGTCGGCTCGAACGCTTCAACCAATCGTCCCGCTTCAAGGTTTCACCTCGTCCGGAAAACGCGCAGCGAGCAGTTCGCGCCCATCGTCCGTGATGCGCACCACGCGCAATGTGCCCTGATCGTGTCCGCCGCGGGGCGGCACGGTCTCGGTCACGCGCACGTCCATCAAGCCACGCGCGGCAAGCTGCTCCAGCGCGTCGTCCAGCGGCTCGCCCAACAAATCCGTCATGTTCAACACTAGACCGCCATGATCTCCTTTTCCTTATCGGAACCGAGCGTCTCCAGCTCTTTGATCTTGTTGTCCGTGATCTTCTGCAGTTCCGTCTCGGAGTCCTTGAGGTCATCCTCGGTGATCACCGAGTCCTTCTTCTGCTTTTTCAGCTGCTCCATGACGTCGCGGCGGATGGCCCGGATGGCGACCTTGCCCTCTTCCACCGTCTTCTTGACGCCCTTGCACAGCTCTTTTCTGCGCTCTTCGTTCAGCTCAGGCACCAACAGCCGGATGACCTTGCCGTCGTTGCTGGGATTGATGCCAATGTCCGACTTTTGGATCGCCTTTTCGATCAAGGGGATCAGCTTGGATTCCCATGGGGCGATGACCAGCAGCCGGGGCTCCGGCGATGAGATGTTGCCAATCTGGTTCAGCGCGGTGGGCGTTCCATAATAGTCCACCAGAATCCGATCCAGGATTTGCGGGTTCGCGCGGCCCGCGCGCAGGGAGCCGAGCTCTTTGCGGATGACCGATATCGTCTTGTCCATCTTCTCAGAGGCGATCTTGATGTTGTCCATATCCATGGGTGGTCCTCCCGTCCCGGCGCCAATGGTAGGCGCGTATTTGCCTTTATGGAATGCATCTATTGTAGCGGGTTTTGGGGAAAATAGCAAGCGCATTTGCATTCAATGCAAAAAGGCGTTGGCCGCCGCCGACTCAAAGCGAGTTCCGCAGCGTCGTGCCCATCTTATCCCCTTCAGCGACCTTCAGCACATTCTCCAGGTCCTCCATCGCAAACACCCGAACCACCGGCACCTTTTGATCCATACACAGCTGGAACGCGGTGATGTCCATGGCCTTCAAGCCGCGCTCAACCGCTTCTTTGTAGCTGATCTCCCTGATCAAAACAGCATCGGGGTGCTTGTTCGGATCCTTGTCGTATACGCCTTCGACATTGGTGCCCTTGAAAACCGCGTCTGCGCCCAGTTCGGCTGCCCTCAGCACCGCGCCGGTGTCGGTGGTGAAAAACGGATTGCCCGTGCCGCCCGCCAGCAGCGCGATACCGCCGGACTTGAGGTGGCGGTCTGCTGCGTCTGCGGTGTACAGCGTCGAGAACCGGTTCATCTCCTGGGCGGCGAACACCTTGGCGTCCACCCCGCTGCGCGTCAGGGCATCCGCGAGGCAAAGCGCGTTGATGACGGTGGCCAGCATGCCCATCTGGTCGGCGTTGACGGGGTTCATCTCGTCGGTGAACCGCCCGCGCCAAATGTTGCCACCGCCCATGACCACGCCGAGCTGTACACCCGATCGGCACAGTCGGGCGAGCATGTGCGCGGTCTCGGCCACGCGGGCCGGGTCGAACGCGCCGAGCCTGTCCTTCTTCGCCAAGGTCTCACCGCTGAGTTTCAGGATGATACGGTTGTAGATGGGCATGGGTGCATCGCTCCTTTGGCTTTTTCATTCCCGAAGTAAAGGGCTGCCTCTTGCGAGACAGCCCTGCTGGTTTTCCTGTTACGCCTTCATGCCGGTCTGCTCGGCGACTTCGGCTGCCAGGTCAGACACTTTCTTTTCGAGGCCGTCGCCCATCTTGTAGCGGGCGAAGCGGGCCACGCTGACCTTCTCGCCGATAGCCTTGCTGATCTCCGCGGTCAGGTCGGCAATGGACTGGTCTGGGTTCTTGACGAAGGGCTGCTCGTGCAGACAGACTTCCTTGTAGAACTTTGAAACGCGGCCTTCAACCATCTTCAGGATGATGTTCTCGGGCTTGCCTTCGTTGCGGGCCTGGGCTGCGAGGATCTCCTTTTCATGCTCCAGATGGTCGGCCTTGACCTCTTCGCGATGCACATATTCCGGCGCGGCAGCTGCGATCTGCAGGCTCAGGTCATGCACGAACTGGGTGAACTTTTCGTTCTTCGCGCCAGCTTCGGATTCGCAGTGGGCCTCGACCATGACGCCAACTTTGCCACCCATATGGATGTAGGTCTCGATCATGCCGGGAGCCTGCAGCTCGTAACGCTCAAAGCGACGGATGCTGATCTTTTCGCCGATCTTGGCGGTCTTTGCGGTCACCAGCTGCTCAATGGTCTCGCCGGCTTCTGTGGACGGCTTGGTCAGCAGGTCGTCCACGTCCGCAGGATTGGTTTTGACGATCTGGGCAGCGATGCCGCTCGCCAGCTCCACATACTCGGGGGCCTTGGCAACGAAGTCGGTCTCGCAGTTTACCTCGACCAGCGATCCGGTCTTGCCGTCCTCAGACAGCGCAGCGGCGACGACGCCCTCGGCGGCGATGCGCGCCTGCTTCTTCGCGGCTGCAGCCAGGCCCTTCTCGCGCAGATAGTCAATGGCCTTCTCGATGTCACCTTCGACGGCGGCGAGGGCCTTCTTGCAATCCATCATGCCCGCGCCAGTGCGGCCACGGAGCTCCATTACGATTTTTGCAGCGATGTCTGCCATGGTGGTTGTCCTCCTCAAAGTCTATTGTCAACCCCAGCAAACGGGGTGATCGTCACGCCGGTTATTCCGCCGCTTCCGGGGCGGCGTCGCTCGGGGCCGCCTGCTCGGCTTCGGCCTCGCCGCTGTCGCCCTGACGGCCCTCGAGGACCGCATCGGCCAACTTGCCGGCGATCAGCTTGACGGCGCGGATGGCGTCGTCATTGCCGGGAATGACGTAATCGATCTCGTCCGGATCGCAGTTGGTGTCGACGATGGCGACGATCGGAATCCCCAGCTTGCGGGCTTCCTGGATGGCGATGCTCTCCTTGTTCGTGTCGAGGACGAACAACAGGTCCGGCGTGCCGCCCATGTCCTTGATGCCGCCGAGAGCCTGATTCAGCTTCTCGCGCTCGCGCGTCAGCGTCAGGATTTCCTTCTTCGTGCGGCCCTGCGG
>JAVBTW010000191.1:0-5273 GCA_031555975.1 Eubacteriales bacterium | reverse complement strand
GGCGTTGCGCGTGGTGCAATCGTACAAGAACAGGCGCCGGGCTGGGCATGCGGCGCTGGTGCTGGCGCTGGGGGTCATGTCGCTGACGATGCTGGTCCCGCTGTGGTGGATGATCAGCACGAGCTTTGACTGGGCGGCGGTGGCCTCGGTGCCGTTCCCACCAAGGTTTTGGCCCAAGGCGTTTTCGCTGCAACCGTACACGGTGACGTTCACCAACATCCCGCTGCTGCTGTATATCAAGAACACACTGACGGTCATCGCGGGCATCATTCTAGTGTCCGGCACTTCTGCGATGATGGCGGGCTACGGGCTGTCCAAGATCCGGTTTCGGGGATCGAAGGTGGTGCTGTTCGCGGCGCTGTGCGTACTGATGATTCCGTTCGAGGCCACGATGATCCCGCAGTTCCTGCTGTTCAACAGGCTGAAGCTGACCAACAGCAACTGGGCGTTCTGGCTGCCGGGGGTCATCTATGTGATGGGCACGTTCTTTGCCAAGCAATACATGGACACGCTGCCCGATGCATTGCGCGAGAGCGCTATGATTGACGGCGCAAACGAGTTCACCATCTTCCTGCGGGTGTTCGTGCCGCTGTGCGGCCCGGTGATGGCAACGCTGGCGGTGCTGCTGTTCCTGACGGGCTGGAACGACTTTCTATGGCCGCTGCTAGTGTTCAGCGACGCCAAGAAATACACCATTCAGGTGGGTGTTGCGATGTTCACCTATCAAAATGGGCTGCAGCAGATGCCCGCAATCCGGATGGCGTCGGCGGTGGTTAGCGTGCTGCCCGTGATGGTCGTGTACCTGTTCCTTCAGCGGTTCATTGTGGAGAGCATCGCGATGAGTGGCATGAAGCAATAGAAATGGGGGGATCGGTGTGTTGATGCGGATTTTGTACGTGGGGACGGAGGAGCCGGTGGCATTCGCGGCGACGGAACTGAAACGGGTGCTGGGGCGGATGGACGAGGGGCTGGAGATCGCGCTGTGCAGCATGGCCGCGCGCGGCGACAGCGAGGGGCTTTGGATTGGCGCCTGCAAAAGCCTCGACGTGCCGATGCCCGAAGTGGACGATCCAGCGTTGGACGATGGCTATGTGATCGACGTGTGCGGTGCCCGCGGCGTCATCGCGGGCGTCAACCCGCGCTGCGTGCTGCTGGGCGTATACCGCTACCTACGAGAACTGGGGTGCGCCTGGGTTCGGCCCGGCGAGCGGGGAGAAATCATTCCGAAGGCGGCGCTCAAAGGCCGCTGCGTACATGTGACCGAGGCTGCGTCGTACCGCCATCGCGGCGTGTGCATCGAGGGCGCGAACAACTACGACCATGTGACCGAGATGATCAAATGGCTGCCGAAGATCGGCATGAACGCCTACTTCAACCAGTTCTGGACCCCGTTCACGTTCTACGACCGCTGGTATCGCCACGAAGGAAACCCGCTGCTCCAACCGGAGCCGGTGACGCCCGCTGAGGTGGATGGGTTCGTGCGCAACCAGGTTGCGGAGGTGAAGCGGCGCGGCATGCTGTATCACGCCGCGGGCCACGGCTGGACTTGCGCGCCGTTCGGGCTGGACACCGCCGGCTGGTATCCCTACGAGGGCGAGCTGCCAGAGGGCTACGAGGCGCTGTTGGCAGAGGTTAACGGCAAGCGCGAGCTGCACGAAAAGATTCCGCTCAACACCAACCTGTGCTACACCGATCCCGTGGTGATCGACCGGATGACCGGCGCGATTGTGGACTATTGCCGGGCACACCCGGAGGTGAGCTACCTGCACTTCTGGCTGGCCGACGCGCCGAACTGCCACTGTGAGTGTGAGGCATGCAAGAAGAAGACGCCGTCCGACAACTACGTCGAGCTGCTCAACGCGCTGGATGTGCGGATGACCGAGGCGGGGGTCCCCGCGCGAGTGGTTTTTCTGATTTACTTCGACCTGATGTGGAGTCCGGTACAGAGCCGGATCCACAATCCCGACCGGTTCGTGCTGATGTTTGCGCCCATCACGCGTACCTACAGCACCGCCTATGTGGACGCGGGGATCGACGGCGATGCCAAGGTCGCGCCCTTTGTGTACAACAAGATCACGTTGCCCCGCTCCGTGCCGGAAAATGTGGCGTTCCTGCGCGCGTGGCAACAGGCGTTTTCCGGCGACAGCTTCATTTTCGATTACCACCTGTGGCTGGACCACCTGCGGGATGTGGGCGGTGCGCAGATTTCAGAGGTGCTGTTCAAGGACATGGTGGGCCTGAATAAGCTGGGCCTGAACGGCATGGTCAGCTGCCAGGCACAGCGGGTGTTCAGCCCGTCGTCGCTTCCCATGTTGCTGATGGCCGACGCGCTGTGGGACAGCAGCGCGGACTACGAGACGTGCGTGACGCGGCACTATGGCGAGATGTACGGCGAGGATGGGCCGAAGGTGCGCGCGTACCTGGAGCGGCTGTCAGCGCTGCTTGACAGCGTGTATATGCGCCATGAGAAGCCGGAAGTGAGCGACCAGGCGCGGCACAACTTTTTCGAGGCTGCCCACGTCATCGACGCATTCCAGGCCGTGATTAACGCGAATTTGGAGAAGCCGCTGCCCTGCGCCGTCCGGCGCTCCTATGAGGTCCTGCAGCGGCACGGCGAGCTGTCGCAGCGGCTGGCCCGGGCGCTGTCCCACAAGGCGGCGGGCGAAAAGCAGCAGGCGGCCGCGGCCTGGGCGGAGACGGCTGACTTTGCCAGGGCGCACGAATGGGAACTGAACGAAGTGCTCGACGTGTACGAGTTCATTGCCATCGTGGGTGAATGCGTGCTGCAGAGCGAGGTCAGATGGATTTAGTTGTAGATACGAAGCGATCCTCTGTTGCGGGCTGCAGGGGATCGCCCCGATTATGACAAGGAGGAAGGCGCAATGAATCTGATGGACACGATCAACGGCTCCCTTCTGGAGGGCTTCTTCCCCTCCGGCTGGGATCTTGCGAAGATGGATGCGTGCGTCGGCGCGCCGCTGGATGTGCTGGACCGCCAACCCCATTGGCACACGGACTTCCAGCCCGTCCAGTCCGGCTCGCTGGACGACTTTGCGGTGCTGATGGGCCACGAGATCGCCATGCAGGCGCGTCAGGCCCGGGATGAAGGCAGAAAACTGGCGCTGATCCTGCCCGTGGGCCCCATGGGGATGTACCGCTGGGTGGTCTACTTTCTGACCGCCTGGAACGTGCCCATGGACCATGTGCACACGTTCAACATGGACGAGTGGTCAGACGGCGAAGGCAACACCCTGTCCCCAGACGATCCCGCCGCGTTCGAGAGCGCCATGAATGGCGCGCTGTTCGCGCCCCTCGGCGCGCTGACCGTGCCCGAAGCGCAGCGCAACTTCGCCACGAAGCGCAACCTGCCCAGCTACGCAGAAAATATCGCCAATCTGCAGGCGGAGGGCGCGAAGCTCGTGCTGGTGTACGGTGTCGGCCGCATGTGCCACATCGCCTTTTGGGAGCCCCACTTTGCCGCCGAGTTTGGTTCCCTGGACGACTGGAAGCGCCAGACCCACCGCCTGGGCGCCAAGCTGCATCCGCTGACCATCGAGCAGAACGCGATCACCAGCTTCAAGTCTAGAACCACACTGGTGCCCGCCTGCGCAAACACCATTGGGCCGGGCCTGTTCCTGCAGGCGGACTACGCCATCGGCGGCTGTGACGGCGTGCTGTCCCGGGGCATGCAATGGCAAGGGTTGTCGTTCTGGGCTACGCTGCGCTACGGGCCGGACATGTGGATCCCCTCCACGTTCATGCCCACGCTGCCAGGAAGGCTGTTCTTTCACGCCGAACTCGCCGGTCCGCTAGAGGCCGAGTGCAACTGAAGCAGCGCAGTTTGAAGAGCGCTCGCTGAACAGGTAACGACCATTGCTACGTTGGCGCCGCCTCGACGGCTATGTTTCATGCCATCGAAGCGGCGCTTACCCCTTTTGTTTCGCGCCTGAAACAATCAAGCCACCGATGAATCATGCCTACAAGACGCGTAATACGAGGTAGTTATCCTATGTGCATACTACCAATCCGGCTCTCTTTGGAGAGGAAGCCGCGGATCGCGTCTTGCGTCCCGGTGTAGCCCTGTGCCGTAATCGCGGCATGGATCTCGCGATACTTCAGCCCGTCCTCACGCAGTTGCGGCACTTCTTCGCGAAGCGGTTCCAACTTTCCTTTCCGCTGCTTGCTTGGCGGTTACGTTCATTTGCTTACGAAACACTGATGATTCTTCCTACCAGCATCAAAAAAGCAAGGACCATTCCACCTGGAAGGGCCTTGCTCGCATGATGATCAGGTGTTGGGTAGTATGCCCATCTCTTTGAGGATGCGGGCGTAGCGGGCAATGGTTCTGGGCAGGACGTTGATCATGCGTTCGTGACACACGAAATCGACCAAATCCATGAACCGGTTGCCCTTGCTCCAGATGTAGGGCGAGAAGGAGATGACCGGCGCGTCCAGCACGCCGATGAACCAGCCAGGTGAGGACTGGTAGCCGCTCTCCCGCACGTCCTCCTGGGACGTGATGCGCACGAACGGGGAGCCCTGGCATTGGGTGCGCGAGGTCTGCGTCAGTACCGGGATCGGCCCCGGCAGCAGCCGGTTCCGGCCGGGCTTGGCGCTGGATACCGCATAGGACAGCCCGGCGTCCGCCATCGCCTGGTACAGTTCCGGGCGTACTGAGGACAGCGTGTCCAGGTCGGTGTCGCAGAAGCAATAGTAACCCACGGGCGTCGAACCCTCGCCCGCGATCTTGCGGATCCCTTGGAGTGCCTTTTTGCAGTGCGCAGTCAGCACATCCGGCGGACAATCGTACTCCGCCATGACGCCCAGGCCACCGCTGTGCAGCACCGGCTCGATGCGGCCCCGGACCCCGCCGCGTGAGACAGGGATGTTCAGCAGTTCCCACTGTTGCGGGCAGGTTTGGTAGCGGGCGAGGTGGGCGGCGATGCCCAGCTTCAAGCCGGTGAAGGAGCACAGGTCGACCAGGTTCAACATGGCCTCGTTGTGCGCCATCTCGCCGGAATGGAACAGCAGCGACGACAGTACGCGCCCCTCCTTGGCGCACCTGCGCAGTTGCGCGTCGTCCGGCTCTTCATCCCACAATGTGCCTTCGATGTGGACCCAGGGGTGTCGCACCGTGTCCACCACCGGGAACGCGGGTCGGTTGGGGTCCATGATCTTCATCGACACGCCATGGCGGCCCCACAGAAACAGGTCGGCGTCGCCGGTTTGGCGGCCCACCAGCACTGGATCGCCCACGGCCAGCGCCAGCTCCG
>JAVBTW010000288.1:0-2638 GCA_031555975.1 Eubacteriales bacterium | reverse complement strand
ATCCTGTCGTGGGACGACGATGAGGGCTTTTACGCGCCGCACACCTACCATCTGGACATCCGGTTTGAATCCGCGTTCACCCAACCCCACATGCTGGCGGAGGCCATTCAAGGGGCGATCAACAAGGGTCGGCGCGTGGTGGTGGAGCACTTTGAGCTGATCGCGCCGCTGCTGCCGTACAAGGCGGACCTGCTGATCGGCGTGGGCGAAGAGCTGATCGTGTGCCGCCCGACGATCTTCGGGCCCGAGCCTCAGGACGTGGCGGACATCGTGTTCAAGTCCGTCAAATACCGCAAGATGGCCCACACCGCCGAGGACCTGGCCGAGCGCGCGCTCATGAAACAGGGCTACAAGGGCAACTATCAGCACGGAGACATCCGGCACGGGTTCATTTTGGAATTCGATGACAGGCCCAACCTGGACATGAGCCAGATCGAGGCCTACGTCAAGCGCAAGATCGCCCAGGACCTTTCGGTCTCGTTTGAGGACGAAAACCACATCCGGTTCGGCGACAAGCTGCATAAATGCACCGGCCCGCGCATGCACGCCCGCTCCACCGGCGAAATCGAGGGATTCAGCATGCTGCCAGAGCTGCAATACGATGAAATGACCGGCAAGTACCTGATGGTCGGGCTGGTCGGCGGCGTGGACGCCCACGATGTGCACGACGTGAACAGGATCTCACTGTGAGCGCGGCCTTTCTGCAAACCTTTATATCCGGCCTGCAGGACCCCATTTGCGGGGTGCTACGGGCTTTTCATGCACATGAGATTCAGCAGGTGCTGGACGGCGCGGTGGTGTATCAGGCGGATAGGCCGGTCAAGGCAGGCTGCTTCAACAACACGTTCGAGGTGCAGCTGGAGCGGCCATTCAAGGGTGCCGGAGCGCTAGACCGGCTGATGGCAGACGCGCTGAAGGCACAGTTGCCGCTGCATCCCATCCCAGGCAGCGCCAGGACGTTCCGCATCGTGTGCAGCCTGGAGTCCAAACTGACCGCCGTGGACGCCCGGAAGAAGTCGGACCTGGAGCGGCTGATCGCCCAGCGCACGGGCTTGCGCGTGGAGCGCGCGGGCGCGGATGTGGAGTTCTGGCTTTACGGGCGCAGCGAGGGCAGGGCGTACCTCATGCGGAGGCTGAGCTACGACCGGGTCACGGAAAAGCAGCTGCAGAAGGGCGAGCTGCGGCCCGAACTGTGCTGGACGCTGAATTTCTTGGCCGGAGTGGACGCAAGGGATGTGTTCCTGGACCCGTTCGCGGGGTCGGGCGCGATTCCCTTGGCGCGAATGCGGATGGGGCCGTGTGCGAAGCTGTACGCGCTGGACCTCGACAGCGAAAAGGCCGCACAGGTGAAGCGGCGGCTGGGACCGCGCGCCATTGTGCGTTCACTGGACGTGCGGCATCTTTCCGATGCGGTGCCGGACGGCACGATCACGAAGGTGGTCACGGACCCGCCTTGGGGATACTATGACGACGCGGACGTGCCTGCGCTGTACCGGGACATGCTCGCGGCGCTGATGCAGGCAACTGCCAAAAAGGCGCGGATGGTGGTGTTGTCTGCGCGCACGGAGGAGATGGACAAGGCGCTGTCCGTGTGGCCGGAACTGATCATCGAGGCCGTGTTCCGCATCCTGGTCAACGGAAAAAAGGCGGGGGTGTATGTCCTCAATCGGTAGCCCCGCTCTCGCGCATGGAGAAAAGGGCGACCAGATACCTGCACAGGCCTCACGCCTCCCTCAGCTTTCGATACATATCCCGGAACATCGGCGTCTTGTCGCAGTAAATCGCTTCCCGAATGAAATGGCGCGTCTGGTCCACGCCCCAGTGACAGTCGTCCGTCAAGAGCGGGCTGTGGCTCAGTACGCTGGGCACCCAGTTGGCGTTCATCAGATAGCCGATCGTGCTCACGTCCCAGACCACCTTGCTCCAGCCAAACCCGTCGTTGTCATGATAGCCCGAAAACAGCGCCACCAGCGCGTCGCACACCGGGTTCGCGCCGCCAATGAAAGCCTGAAGCTCGGGCACGGTGCACACCAAGTTTGACGCCACGCCCAGGCACGGGATCAGCACCACCGGCGCGCCACAATCGAACACCACGCGGGCTGCTGGGACATCCTGCATCAGGTTGAACTCCCGCGCCGTTGGATAGCGCAGCGGATGACCGCCCAGCCACACAATCACGATCTTGCGGGTGATTTTCGGCTCCAGCAGCAGCGCCGAGGCCACATTGGTGATGGCGCCGATGGCGACCACATACAGCGGGTCGTCGTCCGGCCTGTCCATGGCCTTCTTGATCAGGTCCCGCGCCGCCGGGCTCTCGACGGGCGTGTCGCCATCGGGCAGGTAGGCATTCGCGCCCTTGAACACAAAACCGTCCGCGCATCGACCCAGCTTGCCCAGCAGCCGGATGATCTCGTCATGGCTCTTTTGCATGCCGTCCGCGGGACCGGTGCTGAGGCTGTTGTGAAATGGCGCCGCGTAAATGGCCTGCACGTTCAGCTTTTCCGGCGACAGCAGGCAGTAGCACAGCGCAAACTGGTCGTCCACCTCGTTGTAGGTGTCGGTGTCCAGCACCATATCAATTTTGCCTGTCGGTGGCTCAAGTTTCCGGAACAGTTCCTCTTGCGGCAGCGGATTCCAG
>JAVBTW010000307.1:0-23288 GCA_031555975.1 Eubacteriales bacterium | reverse complement strand
GTCCTCGATCAGCTTGCCCGCGAAATGACCCTCGGGGCGCTTGAATGTGGATCCGCTGGACGGCAGGTGCAGCGGCTGCTTATCTCTCCTGCGCTGGTTCAGGTCGTCCATCTTGCGCTTGATCTGGGCCGCATCCGCCTTCATCAGCTCGAACTCCGCCGCCAGGCACACCCATTTTTCCCGCAAAATGCGCGTGGTGCGATAGCCCATCTCAAGCGCTTCCTTACTCATCCATTCAGCCTCGCCATCCTTCAGCACCCGCGCGCGCGTCAGTACGCCCGACAGTTCCTCGCCATACGCGCCCGCATTCATGGCGCAGCCGCCGCCGATGGTACCCGGAATGCCCGAAGCGAACTCCAGCCCCGATAAGCCGGCCTTTATCGCCTCGTTTGAGGCTGCAGACATCAGCGCGCCGGCCTGGGCGGTGAGCATCGCGCCCGCAACCGCGATGTGGTTCATTTTAGACATCGCGATCACCAATCCGCGAACGCCCCCATCGCGCACGATCAGGTTTGAACCGTTTCCCAGCACCAGCGCGTCCGGAAACAGCTTCAGCGCCGCAATGAGCTGGTCCTCGCGCTCCGGAAACACCACCACGTCCGCCGGACCGCCCACGCGCATCGTGGTGTGCAACCGCATGGGCTCATCGCGCATCAGCTGATCTTTTGTGAAGATGGATTCCAGGTTGGACATGGCAAAAACTCCTTTATTCCTTATCCACGAACACGAAATTCGATCCGCGCATCACTTCCTGGCACTGCACAAAGATGACCACATCCGGCTTGTAGCTGGCCACATAATCCTCCACCGTCATGGTGGTCTTGCGCAGGTCGATGGCGCACACATCCCGCACCGCCAGCGCCATGAAACTGGAGACCGGCGTACCAAAGCTGTCCTTGACAATCAGCACGCGGCCCTCAGGCGCGGCCTCATTGTGGTAAAAAACCTCGTAAGGATGCTGGCCATAATAGTTGTAACAGTTCACGGGCGACTTGCCCTGGGCCTCCGGCAGCATCGACTTGTCCAGCACCGCGTCCTCAAACGCGCCGTCCGCGGGCACCCTCACGTGCGCATTGTCGTGGCTGATCTCGCGATGAATCTCGGTATCGAACTTTGGGGTTATGATCTGAAAATCGTCCGGCTCAATGCCACCCTCGCCAAACCGCAGGCCGATGTCGGAGATGTGTGACTTTTCAAGGATTGACACCTCAAAATTGGCCAGATCCGCCGCGGCTTTGTCGGCTTTTACACGGGTCTTATCGTTGAGCAAATCCACGATGGCCGTATACATCGCGAACGCTGCGCGGGGCGCCCAGTGTGAATCCGTCCGGAACAACACTTCGTTCAGCGGCAGTCCGCCCTCACGGACGACCTCGCGGCTGTCCAAGGTTTCGATGCCGTCAGCGCGAAGGGTCGCCACAATCTCATCCGCGACCCTGTTGTTGTCGTCTGTCACGCCATCGGGCAGCGTCACACCATCGTACATCGTGGAATGCGCATAGCCATAGACCATCGGAATGCCTTGGGCTGCCAGCTTTTGATGCAGTTGTTTTAGTCCGTTCAGCGTCAGCGCGCGCACATCGCGCGTGGCCGCCGTGTCCGCATAGACGTCATACAGATACCCTTGCTCGGTCATGACCATACTGGTGCCGCCATAGGCGATCATCTGTTTGCCCATGGCGCGCTGGATGTTCGCGTTGGCGACCTGCAGCGTGGATTTCGCGGTCAAGTGGGCATTCAATGAGCTTTCAAACGAGCTGACCCTCGCCTTGATGTTGTCAAACACATCCGGATGCTCGGGCAGCCTTTGCCGGTAAGCGACAAGCGCTGCATAGCCTAAGGTTGAATAGTGCTTGACCAGCACCATGCCGCCCATGTAGCAGATCGAGGCGATCAACAGCGCCGTCAGGCAGAGATTCCATGTTTTTCGCAGTGTCATGAGCCCATTCACCTCCAACGGCTAGAAGTTGACATAAACGTAAGGGTTGTAACCGCCCATGGCGATAAAGGTGAGGGAAACGATGAACGCACAGGCGACGCCCACGGCGCGCAGCGTCTCCATCACCGCATGCGGAATGCGCAGCTTTTGCTCCATCCATTCGCCCACCGGCATGGAGAAGATCACCGCCAGCAGCATGTAGACGCCATACTCGCGCACATACATGCCGGCAGTCGCGTCCCACAGGCCCGTCGCGCCAATGCCAAACATGGCGCCCAGCCGCTGTAGCGCGCCCAACAGCGCAGGCGTGTTCGCGTCCGCAGCTGTGTACATCGTCGTCGACAGAAACACAGTGATGATGACCACGACCAGATTGCTGTAAACATAACCGATCCAGCGCTTTTCCATCCACTTGTTCAGACCTGTGAATCGTTCCATGATCAGCACCACCGCAAACCCGAAACCCCACAGCAGGAAGCCCCAGTTCGCGCCATGCCAAAGGCCCGTCAGGCTCCAGACCACCAGCATGTTGAACGCCAGCCTGAGCTTGGATTTAACCCGGCTGCCGCCCAACGGAAAAAACACATAGTCGCGGAACCAGGTGCTCAAGGAGATGTGCCACCGGCGCCAGAAGTCTGAAACGGACTTCGCGAGCATGGGGTAGTTGAAGTTTTCCAAAAAATGGAACCCGAACATGCGTGACAGGCCAATCGCCATGTCCGAATAACCGACAAAGTCATAAAACACCTGCACATGAAAGAAGATGGCGCCAAACCACGCCACGCCTGTGGAAAGCCCATCGTTCGGCAGCGCGTACGCGTGATTCACCATCAGCGCAAGGCCGTCTGCAATGATCACCTTTTTGGCCAACCCCACCATGAACCTGCGAGCGCCCTCCGTGAAGTCTGAAAGGCTCTCCTGCCGGTTTTCAATCTGTGGTGCGAACGTCTGGTAGCGCACTATCGGCCCCTGCACAATTTTCGTGAACAGCGATAAATACAGGCAGACGTTCAACAATGACCGCTGCGGCGGCTCAATGCCGCGATACACATCCATGAGATAGGAAATCGCCATGAACGTGAAATAGGATATGCCCAGCGGCAACAGCAGTTGCGGCATCGGAAGCGCCAGCCTGAACGCCGCGTTCAGCCCGCCCACCGCCATCGATGCATACTTGAACACCGCCAGCATGCCCACATTGAACACCAGGCCGGTCACCAGCCACGCCTTGCGCGATCGCTGCGGCCGATCCGGCGCCACCTTCGGCGCAACCACCCAGTTCACCAAGATGGACAGCGCCAGCACGACCAGCGAGGCTGGATCACCCCAAGTATAGGCAAACACACTGGCCAGCGCGAGAAACAAATTGCGTTGCCAGCGCGAACGCAGCAAATAATAGATGAGCAGCGCGAGCGGCAAAAAGACGAACATGAACACCGTCGTGGAGAATACCATACATTGTGCTCCTTCGCGTATAATCACACACATCACAGAGATTATATCACGAAAGCGGTTAAGTTTGCTAGGGTGTTTATGCAGGGGCCGCGTAGGTTTCACGCGCGCTTCGCGTGACACCCGCAGACAGTCCGCTTCGCAAATTTTTCCGCGCATCCTCGCGGAACCATTTCCAGTCATGATCACGCGCCCATCAGGCAAACTTATCTCGTGGATGTAAGCGTCGTAGGAGTGCAAAACAAAATGAAAAATCAACGAAAAACCCAAATGAAACAGGGAATCGGACTGGCCTTGGCCGTGATGATCATCGCCACTGGCTGCTCGCCCGCTATGCGCAAGCTCAACAACGTCCCCGATCAAATCCGGCTCACAAAGGGACACTCGACCCAGCTTTCCCTGCCCAAGTCCGTCTCCGTCGCGCTTTCTTCAGAAGGCGCGTGCGCCATCAGCGGCATGGATCAGCAACTGAAGGATCTGGATCCCTCCTATATCCTCACCGGCGAGGCGGAGGGTGATGCGTCGATCGTGCTTTCCGTGCTCGGACTGCCCGTGAAAACCGTGCCCGTGTCCGTCAGTGAGGGCCGCACCGTCATGCCCGGCGGCCAATCCATCGGCGTTGCGATCACTGTCGGCGGTGCGCTGGTCGTCGGGGTCAGCGATATCGGCGGGTTGCGCAGCCCCGCGCGCCAGGCAGGTCTGCGCCCCGGCGACCGCATCGTCAAGGTCGATGGCATCGAAATTGGCGGCGCCGCGTCGCTGGCAGCTGCATTGACCGGCCAGCAGCAGGTTTTCACCGTTGACCGCGACGAGAGCGAACTGCTGGTGCCCATCACCGCGATCAAGGACAGCCGCGACGGACTGTATCGGCTTGGCGCCTGGGTGCGCGACAGCACCGCCGGTGTGGGTACGCTCTCCTTTTACGATCCAGAAAGCGGCAATTACGCGGCATTGGGCCATCCGATCACCGACGCCGACACCGGCACACTGTTGCCCGTTGGCGAAGGCTACATCTATGAGAGCCACATTGTCGGGTTGATGCGCGGACAGAGCGGCGAACCTGGCGAACTGCTGGGCGAGTTTTTCGATGAGGACAAGCAACTGGGCGAGGTGGAATCGAACAGTGAGCTGGGACTCTATGGGCAAAGTGACGAGCCGATGCTGAACGAACTGTATCCACGCGGGATCAGTGTGATGGCTCGCAGTGAGGTGAAAACAGGGCCAGCGAAGATCATTACAACAATCGAGGGACGCGGCATGAAGGAATATGATTGCGAGATCGTGCGGCTTTATCATCAGGACGAACCGTCGTCGCGGAGCATGGTCGTGAAGATTACAGACCCCGAACTGCTTGAGTCCACAGGTGGGATTGTGCAGGGGATGAGTGGAAGCCCGATTGTCCAAGACGGGCGGCTTGCCGGCGCGGTCACGCATGTGTTCATCAATGACCCGACCCAGGGCTACGGCCTTTACGCAGAATGGATGATCGACAAATGCGTGAAGGCACCCGCCTGACCGTCACTTAAGAGACAGGTGTGTCCCAATCCCTGAGAATGCGTTATTTTTTCCACTTGCGGGTTGATTTTTGTGCAACGTGCAGGAATCCACGCCATCACCGTCGAAAAGGGATCGTGTATCATCGTGCAGGAGATCCTGCCGAAAGGTGTGCCGATCTATGCGAGTGGCGTTGGTGATGTCGGACGCGGGTTCGCTTCATTTGGCGGCGAGCGCGCTGCGGGCGCTGGATGTGGACGTTGCGTTCACAGAACGCGATGGGGCGCGGGCGCTGGCCCTGCTGCAAGGATCACTGGTGGACGCGCTGGTCATGGACATCACGCTGCCCGGGTTGGATGCGCTGGCGGTGATGCGCGCGGCGAAAAACATGCCGAACGCGTTCATGCCAGCAGTCGTGGTACTGCGCACATCGCCCATGCCCGCGTTTGAAAAGATGGCGCTTAACGAAGGGGCCATGGCCGTGCTGGATAAGCCGATCGACGCACAGCAGTTGGTCAAAGTACTGACACGCGCTGGCCCAACGGAGCGGTTGACGCGCGGCGGCGCTTCAGACGAAGAAGTCATGGAGTTGCTGCTTCGGCTCGGGTTCCGGCGCACCATGCGCGGCACCGCCTATCTCGCCCGGTGCATTCAATTGGCGGCGAAGGACGAGCGGCTGGTCCGGCAACTGACGACGGTACTCTATCCGACGGTCGCAGAGGAATTCAAGACGGACGCGGACCGCCTCGCGCACGGCGTGCGGCGAGCGATTGAGGCGGCCTGGTCCAGTGGCGAGATCGCCGTGCAGCACAAACTGTTCGGCAACACCATCGACGCCCGGCGCGGTAAGCCAACCGCTGGCGAGATGATCGCCCGCATGGCGCAACAGATCCGCACGAAGGAAGCAGAGGGATAAGCGCATGAAGACGAAAAGAGCCGTATTGATCATTCTGGATAGCCTTGGCATCGGCGGCGCAAAGGACGCTGCCGCCTATGGCGATGCGGGCGCAAACACGCTGATGAGCGTCATGACCGCCAAGCCCAACATCCCCAACCTGGTCGACCTGGGACTGTTGAACGCCGCAGGCCTCCCGGGCGAGATCGAAGACCCGCTCGGGTGCTATGGCCGCATGAGCGAGGTCTCCGCGGGCAAAGACACCACCACAGGTCATTGGGAGTTGGCGGGCCTGCCGGTCCCCAAGCCCTTCCCGACCTATCCCAACGGATTTCCGCAATCGATCATCGATCAGTTCGAAGCGGAGACCGGCATGGGCGTGATCGGCAATGAGGCCGCCAGTGGCACCGAGATCATCGAGCGGCTTGGCAGCGAACACCTCAGGACCGGTAAACTGATCGTCTACACGAGCGCCGACAGCGTTTTCCAAGTCGCGGCGCACGAGGCCATCGTGCCGCCCACGGAACTGTGGCACATCTGCCGCATCGCGCGGCGCATCCTGACCGGTGACAACGCCGTTGGCCGCGTCATCGCCAGGCCGTTCATCGGAAAGCCGGGCGAATTTGTGCGCACCGGCAACCGGCGCGATTTCTCGCTGGACCCCACGGGCAAGACCATGCTGGATCTGATCAAAGGCGCGGGCCGTGACGTGATTGGCATTGGCAAAATTGAGGACATCTTCAACCACCGCGGGCTCAGCCGCTCAAACCACGCTGCAGGGAACGGAGCTTGTGTGGACGCGATGTTGGACGAGCTGAAAAAGGACAAGTGGCGCGGGCTCATGTTTGTCAACCTGGTGGACGGCGACCAGTCCTTTGGACACCGGCGTGACATCAAGGGTTATGCGGACATGCTGGAAGCGTTTGACAAAAGGTTGCCAGAGATCATGCGACTGATCGGCGACGACGGGCTCCTGATCATCACCGCCGACCATGGCTGTGATCCGGGCTATAAGGGCACAGACCACACGCGCGAGCAGGTCCCGGTGCTGGCATGGAGCCTCAATGCGCTCGAAGGCGTGGACTTGGGCGAGCGCAAAACGTTCGCGGACGTGAGCGCCACAATTCTGGAGGCGCTGGGCGTGAAAGACAAGCTCTCTGGAACGAGCTTTCTGGGCGAGATGGAAGCGTAACGCTCAAGTCTGCACGTCAATACAGCCGTCATCCTGAGCGCAGCGAAGGACCTTCCTCTTGATGGCAGGAAGGCCCTTCGTTTTTCTCAGGATGACAGCGCGGGGATGCTCACGCCTACCCGCCGACACGCTATACCGTCACCCATGCCTCCGGAATGCCCATCTCCCCCACATCCGTGTCCTGGAATGTCCCATGGCAATCAGACCCTGCGGTGATGCTCAGGCCACGCGCGCGGCAACGCGCCAAACATGCATCGCGCACCCACTCGCAGTGGCAGGGATAGTAGCATTCAATGCCGTCCAACCCCTGGTCGAGCAGGCTGTCCAGGGTGCGCATAAACGCCTCGCGGTCCTCTGCCCCTCCACGCCGCCCAGACCCGGCGATCACTTCGCCCGGATGGGCCAGCACCGCCACGCCGCCGACCGCATGAATGGCGTCGATGGTCTCCTGGATGGACGGGAAGTCCGCATCCGCGTACAACACATGGTAGCGTTGATAGTAGGGCATGCCCGCTGTCATCGACTCGGTGACACCGCGCTTCATCAGGTATTCAATGCCCGCCCAGCCGCCCAGGCTGGGGTCGCGCTCGAACGCAGAAAAATCAGCCAGCGACACGCGCGGCTCATCTTTTTCCATGCGCTCGATCAGGTCAAAGCTCATCTGCAGCAGCGCTTCCCGCGCCCGCTTGACCAGCGCCCGATAATTCGAGTCGCGCAGGTTCGTGCCGTAGCCCAGCACATGATAATATCCGCCGTCAAACAGTGCCGAGTGCTCTACCGCCGGTACATAGCGAATCCCCCGAGCAGCACACAGCGGCTCGAGTTCGATGCTGCCATCCACCATGTCGTGATCGGCAATGGCCAGCAGCGATACGCCTTTTTCTGTCGCGCGGTCCGCAATCTCCAGCGGCGTCATGGTCCCGTCGCTGTATCGCGTATGCGTGTGCAGATCAGCGCTGCCCATAGTATGCGTTCTCCCCATGCTTTCGGTAATAGTGCTTATCGATGACCGACTGGGGTGCGGGGCCGACGCCGGGCGCGATGCCCATGGTCATCATCGCCATCTCGGCCACCACTTCCAACACCGCCGCGTTCTCCACTGCCTTTCTCGGATTCGGACCGAAGGTGAATGGCCCATGCTTTCGCACCAGCACGGCGGGCGTGGCCACCGGATCCAGCTCAAGTTGCCTGAATGTCTCACAGATCACGACGCCGGTGTTCAGCTCATAGTCCCGGTCAATCTCCTCCGGCGTCAGCATGCGCGTCAGCGGCACGGGACCGTAGAAATAGTCCGCGTGGGTGGTGCCAAAACAGGGGATCTCGGTTTCCGCCTGCGCAAACGAGGTCGCGTGGCGGCTGTGAGTGTGTACGATGCCGCCCAGCGCCGGGAACCGGCGGTACAGCTCCAGGTGCGTGGGCGTGTCGGAGGATGGGTTGAGATCGCCCTCGACGACGCCACCGGACTGGAGATCCACAACGACCATCTGGTCCCAGCTCATGGCCTCGTATTCCACGCCGCTGGGTTTGATGACGACCAGGCCCTGCCCGCGATCGATACCGGACACATTGCCCCAGGTGAACGTGACCAACCCGCACTTGGGCAGCATCATGTTGGCCTCAAACACCAGTTGCTTGAGCGATTCAAGCATGTTTTTCAATCCTCTCTTTCATCACGCGGCCAAGCGCCACTGCGCCTAGCACACACGCCACGTCCTTCAAGATAAACGGCAGCACCGCCACCGCCAACGCCGACCCCAGATCCAGTCCCGAAACCGCCATCAACTGCGCGGTGCCCGCGGCATAACAGACCAGCAGTCCACCCAGCGCAAGGCCGCACCGTGCGACAAATCCGCGCTTCGAGGCCAGCCCGCAACACAGCGCGAGCACGGGAAACGACCACAAAAAACCGCCCGTCGGCCCGATCAGCGGTGCGAACCCGCCCATAAACTTTGAGAAAACCGGCATCCCGCATGCGCCAATCAGCAGATACACGATCACCGCAATGGCGCCCTGCGGCCCACCCAACACCACACCCGCCAGCGCCACGAACAGGGTTTGAAGCGTCATGGGCACCGTACCCACCGGGAGCGCCCATTGGGACGTCACGCACAACACGGCAGCCATGATGCCAATGCGCAGTTGCCGGTTCAGGGAAAGCTTCATTCGAAAGGATCCTCCGCAGCAGAAATGTGCAATCACAAAACGGAAATTGCTGTCTCTCATTATAACACAATTTACGCGGGTGTGGTATACTAAGATGGACAAATCACATCGGAGGCGGCACATGGCGAAGCTGTCCAGGTCGCGCATGGACTTGCGCAAGCTGTCGAACTATGCCATCATCATCAACTCGCTGCAGATTCTCGCTGCGCTGACGGTGTTGGTGCTTGCGCTGATTCGCGGTGATCGGGCATTTACCGGCGTGGTTGAGCAGACCACGCTGGTTGTCTTGTCTTCGATTGTGGTCTCCGGCGCCATTGTGGACATCCGCGACGCCAGAAGCGCGCGCCGTGTGAGCGCGGAGACGGACATGCTGGAGGACGCATATAAACAGCTATCCACGCTCAACGGCACATTGCGCGCCCAGAGACATGACTTCATGAACCATCTGCAAGTGGTTTACAGCCTGATGGAGATGCAGGACTACACCGAGGCGCAGGACTACATCGAGACGGTTTACCAAGACATACAGCGCGTGTCTCGGACGCTGAAGACGGCCATTCCTGCGATGAACGCGCTGCTTGCGAGCAAGATGACCGAGTGCGAGGAGCAGGGCGTCACAGCGACACTCAGGATTGGATCGGCGCTATCGGACATGCCGGTGCCGGACTGGGAGCTTTGCCGGGTGTTTTCAAACTTGATCGACAACGCGTTGGACGCCATGAAGGGACAGCCCCATCCAGAACTGAGGATTGAAACGAGCGAGACCCTGCACGCCTATGGATTCATCATCTCGAACAGCGGGCCGAAGGTACCGGAATCGGTGATGGAGAGCATGTTTTCCGAGGGGTTTTCCACGAAGGGCGAAGGGCGCGGAATGGGACTGGCGATCGTGAAAGGCATCGTGGAGGCGTATGACGGGCGTCTGACATTGCAGTCAGACGATGTGGAAACCAGGTTCACATGCAGCATCCCCAAGACAACGGCCACACTTTAACCCATGTGCGGCAAACAAAGTCCGGAAGGCTCAAGGCCCTCCGGACTTTGTTGTCACTTTTCTGTAAATGCGGCGCTTATCTGTTTTCGCTGAGGCTCTGGCGATGGCCGCGGACGATATCCATGGCGTGCTGCAGCGCTTTTTCGGTGTTCAGGTGCATATCCTCGCAGTAGGCGCTGGCGGCCTGACGCTTGTCATTGGCTTCAGCGCGCGCGCCGTTGACGATATCGCGCGCTTCATTCTGCGCCGCCACCTTGATGGCATGCTGATCAATCAGCCCGCGCGCGTGGATCTCCGCGGACTTGATGATTTTGTCCGCACGATCCTCCGCCTCGTTGATGATCTGCTGCGCATGGCCGTCAGCCTCTTTGATCACCGCATCGGCGCGGCTATCCGCGGATGCGAGCTTGTTGTTGGCTGTGCGCTCGGCATTCCCCAAAATGCGCTCACGGTCCCGCATCACCTGCTCGGCATACTGGATGGCCAGCGGCAGATTGCCACGAATGTCCTTGATGATGTCGATGCACATATTGGCATCCACCAGCCGCTTTCCCGTCAGCGGCACGACGGATCCGTATTCCATCGCGTCCTGCAGGTAGTCCAGCAGTTTCATCAAGTAGGTGTGGTCATCATCGGACTCGTAGGACGGCTGCGCGGCGGACGCGGTGCCTCGCTCGGCGGGCACGACTGCCTCGGCTGTATCTTTTTCGGCAAAATCCTCATCGTAAAACTGGTTCTGATCGCGATCCATATGGTTTAGCTCCTTTCGGCTGAGACTCTTTCAAGTATGGGTTCTGGCACGAGCCGCTCAATTCCGGCGTGGAACCGCATCAACTCCCGAACCAGCGAACTGGATACATACCCCAGCTCCGGGTCGCACTGCAGAAACAGTGTCTCCACGTTCCACAATTTCAAAAACGCGTCTGTGACGGACTTTTCGTTGAGGTAGTCCGCCTCGCTGCGCAAGCCCCTCAAGATGACGTGTGCACCCAACTGCTCCACCACTTCGAGCAGCGTACCATCACTCTGCAGGGCGGACACATTGGCCATATCTTGGCAGCAGGTTTCGATCATCTCCACACGGTCCTCCGCGCGAAACAGCGGATGCTTCAGCGGATTGATCAACACGCACACATGGACCTGATCAAACAACTTTGACGCGCGCCGAATGATCTCCATGTGGCCCACGGTGAGCGGATCAAAGCTGCCGGGGTACACTGCAATCATGTCGCCACCTCTTTCACAAGCGCGATTGCCGCCTCACCGTACCGGCGCTCGTCCACCGGCGCAAACCCGGCTGGCAACTGGAGCGTGTCCGATTTTCGGTGCTCCATCACCAGAATTGCGTCCTGATTCAGCAGTCCGCGCGCCTTGAGCTGTGCCGCGGCCTCGCTATAGACCGAAAGCATGGCATATGGCGGATCCAGGAACACCAAGTCGAAGGGGCCGGTCATCCTGTCGAGCGCCGCTTTCCAGTCTGCCTTGATGAGCTGGGCCCTGCCATCCGCCTTGCACAGCCCTACGTTGCGGGCGATGGCCTGCTGCGCGCGCCGGTCCGAATCGACCAGCACAGCGCGCACAGCGCCTCGGGACAGGGCCTCAAGACCCATCGCGCCAGAGCCTGCAAACAGGTCCAGCACGGTCGCGTCGCGCACTTTGGCCATCAGGATGTTGAACAGAGACTCACGCACCCGGTCCGCGGTGGGCCTGGTGCCCTCGCCTTCCGGCGCAAACAGTCTTCGTCCGCGCCACTCACCGCCCACAATCCGCAATGACAGATCCACCTCGCTCGCACATGAGGACAGTATATCACATCGAACCCTCAATCACAAGTGTTGAAGGCGCAATTCGCGGTTCACAGTGCACAATTCACAAAGGACCTCCCAGCCCAAAGCGACGTTCGCTCACGCGTGGGAGATCCTTTCGCTGTGCTCAGGACGACAGGGAGGCAGGGCGGAAACAATGGGCAAACACCGGATGTTCAGCACTGCTACACTTCCATCTTCGGTTTTTTGGGCGTCCTGGGCTTTTTGTTCACTTTCAGATTGCGCATCTTGCGCTTTTTGCCCTGCTCTATCAGTGCCAGCTTCTTCTGGCGCAGCTTCGGCCCTTGCAGATAGCCAATGGGTTCCGCGAGCGGGACCAGCAGCGCCAACGCCAGGAACAACCAGTTGAGCAGCACCGCATGGTACTGCAGCGGCGAATACAGGAACAAAAATGGCATGAACACGACGCGAGCCACCACGTTGAACCAGTTGATCGGCGCGACACCGGTCGCGTTGAATTCCGCATCCGAGTCGGACGCAGGTTCAGGTGCGGCGGTGGCATCCACAGCAGCCACCTCGCCGGACTCCGCCGCCAATTCCGATTGCACAGCCATCTGCTGCGCCTGTTCCATAGTCGCGTTGATCTCGGCCATCTGTGCCTCGGACACAGGCTGATACGGCGGATAGAACGGCTCAGCGGCAATATTCGCGATCGCGATCAGGGCCGTGATGGACACCCCGATCAGATAACCTTTCCAGGCCGTGGATTTCTTAAACACGTCCGAGGCCAACCCGGCGTCCACCGCGCGCCCCTCTGAAAGCTGCCGGTCCATCTGTACGGACAACGTCGCCGCCCGCTCTCCCCGCGCACAGCCATCGCCGTACAGCATCCAGCCGTAGGCCAGCAACAGCAGCAGAGACAGCACAATCTGCAACCATAGTATACTGCCGAGCATCGAGATAAAAAGTAGGCTGAGGATCATGGCGACGATATGATACATGATCATCTGTCGGCCCATGCGCAATGCAGGTTTCATGACGGCGATAGCCCTCCCTTATTTTGAGTCGAATTGGTTGGCGATAACAGCGGCTACGGCGTTTGCGGCTCATGCACAACCGGGACGCGTGCCGTAAAGCCCAACATGATTTCGTAGGGGATTGTGCCGGACAGCACGGCCAGTTCGTCCGGCGTGATGCGCAAATTGCCCTGTTGGCCCATCAGCACCACTTCGTCGTCCATTTGCGCGCCTGGGACATCCGTCACATCCACCATCATCATGTCCATGCACACGCGGCCGATCACCGGCGCGCGCTGACCGCGCACCAACACCGCGGCCTTTCCGCCAAGCACGCGAGGATAACCGTCTCCGTAGCCGATGGGCACCGTCATGACCCTGGTGTCGCGCCGCGCTGTAAACTCGCGCCCGTAACCGACCCACTCTCCTTCGGGAACGGTCATCACCCTCACGGGCTGGGTCACCAGCCGCTGTGCAGGCGCGAGGCCGTCGCAAAGGTGGCGCACGGAAGCGCCATAAATGGCCACGCCGGGGCGCACCATGTCATACCACAGCGTCTCGTCACTGAGCATCGCCGCACTGGCCGCCGCGTGAATCATCGGCGCATGGCCTTCCGCGCGCACCTGCTTGATGGCGCGCTGAAACCGCGCGTTCTGCTCTGCGGTGAACTCCGGACTGTCAGGCGCGTCACAGAAGTGAGTGAACAGCCCCTCCAGTTTCACATTCGGGCAGTTCGCAATGCGCGTCAGCATGTCCGCGATCTGCCTTTCGCCCAGCAGCCCGATGCGGTTCATCCCACTGTCGATCTTTAGGTGCACATGCGCCACGGTGTCCAACTTTTTCGCCTGCCGTTGCAGTGCGTTCAGTGCGGCGGGATCGTACAGTGCCAGTGACAAATGCCGCCCGACACAGGCGGCTGCCGCCTCCGGCGTGCCGCCACCCATAACCAGGATCGGCGCCAGCGTACGCGAATCGCGGAGCTTCACGCCCTCCTCAACCGTCGCAACCGCCAGCGCGTCCGCGCCGCAGTCCAGCGCGATGCGGGATGCAGGCACCAAGCCGTGGCCGTAGGCATCCGCCTTGACCACGGCCATCATCCGCGTGACATTGCGGATGCGCCGCCTGAGGGTCAGCACATTGTCGCCCAACACTTGGTCGTCGATGATCAGCCGCGTGGATCGCAGATGTTTGCTCATAGCTCTCGAATCTGGTCCAGGTCCAGCAGTTCCACACCCTTGGAGCGCAGCACAGTCTCGCCGCGCAAAAGGTCGCTCAGGTGGAAGATGACCAGCGCATACTTGCCCGTGGAGCGCACAAAGGAGTACAGGTACTCCACCGAGATGTCGGATGCCGACAGCGCTTCGAGGATCTGGGCCAGCCCGCCGGGCTCGTCCTTCACGCACACGGCAAGCACGTCCGTTTCGCGCATGGAATAGCCCGCGTCGCGCAGCACTTTGGCTGCCTTGGCCGCGTCCGGCACGATGCAGCGCAGGATGCCGTACTGTTCCGTGTCCGCAATCGACAGCGCGATCAGGTCAATGCCGTGCTCGCCAAACAGTTTCGTCAGGCCGAGCAGGCTACCCTTTGTGTTCTCCAGAAAGATGGATAGTTGCTTTACATACATTCGGCAAACCCTCCTATTGTCGCTTCACTGGTTCAGGCTACAGTTTCCGCTTGTCGGTGACGCGGCGGGCTTTGCCTTCGAACCTGGGAATCGTCTTGGGCGCGACCAGTTTGATCGTAGCACCGAGGCCAAGCACACTCTTGACCTGGTCGCTGATCTGGCGCTGGATCTTCTGCATCTCCGAAATCGTGTCCGCCGCCATGTGCTCGGCGACCTCCACTCGGATCTCCAGATCGTCCGTCGATCCGATTCGGTCCACCACCATCAGGAAGTGCGGCGTCACGCCCGATATGCCCGTCAATACCGTCTCTACCTGACTCGGGAACACATTCACACCGCGAATAATCAGCATATCGTCCGTCCGACCCATGATCCGCTCCATCCGCACCGTCGTCCGTCCGCAGGCGCAGGTTTCCGGGTGCAGCCTGCACAAATCGTGTGTGCGGTACCTGAGCATTGGCATGCCTTCCTTGGTGATGGTGGAAAAAACCAGCTCACCCAGCTCGCCAAAGGGCAGTGGTTCGCCTGTGTCCGGATTGATGATCTCAGGGATGATGTGATCCTCGTTGACGTGCATGCCCGCCTTGTGCAGGCATTCGAACGAAACGCCCGGCCCGCAGATTTCGGTCAAGCCGTAGATGTCCAGCGCGTCAATCTCCAATAGGTCTTCGATGTGTTGGCGGATGCCCTCACTCCACGGCTCCGCGCCGAAAATACCGGCCTTGAGCCTGAAGTCTTTGATGTCCATGCCGGACTCCCGAATCGTCTCGCCGATGTGCACGGCATAGGACGGTGTGCAGCAGAGGATCGTGGACCCGAGCCCCTTCATCATCGCGATCTGGCGCTGGGTGTTGCCGGAGGACATGGGGACCACCATCGCGCCGGCCAAGGACGCGCCCTGATGCAGGCCCAATCCGCCGGTGAACAGGCCGTAGCCATAAGTGACCTGCACAATGTCGTCCACGCCGCCACCCGCCGCGACCACCGCCCGCGCGGTCATCTCAGTCCAGATGTCGATGTCGCGCTGCGTGTAGCCTGACACGATGGGCATGCCTGTGGTACCGCTGGATCCCTGAATGCGCACGATATCCTGCCTCGGTGCGGCGAACAGCCCGTAGGGGAACTGATCGCGCAGGTCTGGCTTGTCGGTGAACGGCAACCGCTTCAAATCATCAATCGTGCGGATGTCAAACGGCGTGACGCCCGCGTCGTCCATTCGCTTTTTGTACATCTCGACATGGTTGTACACGCGGTGCACCGTCTCCGACAGGCGTTGGTTTTGGATTTCACGCCGCCGATCCGGGTCCATGCACTCCATTTCCGGGTTCCAAATCTTGTATTCATGGGCCTTCATACTATGACGCCTCCCAGCAAATGCGTTTCCTTGTCACTCGGTTTAGACCGCCTTCACGCCAGCCTCAAACGCTTTGAGGTTGGCGGGCCTAAATCGTTCGGGGACGCATTGCTCAATGGCCGACAACCACAGTTGCTCGTCCAGCCCCAATTTCTTGGCCAGAACGCCCATCAGCACCAGGTTCACCGCCCGGGGCTCGCCAGAATCGGTGGCCAGTCCCGTGGCGTCCAACGCCGTCAGATTGCACAGGCCGCCGAGCTTTTCGATGATCCCTTCCGGATAGTCTACCGCACCGGTGATCACCGGCATGGGCAGGATCACGCCCGTGTTGGCGATCATCTGGCCGCCCACTTTCAGATAGGGCAGCGCCCGCAGCGCCTCCAATTGCTCAAACGCGACCACATAATCCGCCGCGCCCAAGTCCACCATGGGGGAGGCCACGGCGTCACCCATGCGCACGAAGGTGATCACGCTGCCGCCGCGCTGCGACATGCCATGGACTTCCGAGACCTTGACCTGTGTGCCCAGCTCACCCGCCAACGCACCCAGCAGGCGGCTTGCCAGCAGCGTCCCTTGACCGCCGACGCCCACAATGACGATATTCAGAAACATGGGTCACTCACCCGCCTTTCCGATGGCGCCAAACTTGCAGGTCTGTTCGCACATGCCGCAGCCTACGCACTGCGCAGGTTCGATGGTGACGGACTTTGCGCGCTGCTCGATGGCCGGGCAGCCCAGCTTCATGCAGGCCTTGCAGTTTTTGCATTTGTCGGGATGGATCCGCAGCGGTGGCAGCTTGTTCTTTTTCTCAAGCAGTGCGCACGGACGTCGGGCGATGATCACCGACACCTCGTCCCGCGCAGTCTCTGTCTTGATGGCCTCTTCCAACCCCGCCAGATCGAACGCGTCTACCGTGCGCACATGTTCCACGCCGCAGGCGCGGCACAGCGCGAAAAGGTCCAGCGCCTTAGCGGGATTGCCGTGGATGTCCTGGCCACTGGCAGGGTTCGGCTGATGTCCGGTCATGCCTGTGATGCGGTTGTCAAGGATGATCAGGGTCATGGGGCTTTTGTTGTACGCGGCGCTGATGAGGCTGGGCACACCGCTGTGCAGGAATGTGCTATCGCCAATGACGGCGACGGTCTTCTCTCCGAATGCAGCGCCTTGGGCTCTGATGATGCCCTGGGCCATCCCCACCGACGCGCCCATGCACAGCGAGCTATCCAGCGCATTCAGCGGGGCAAGCGCACCCAATGTGTAGCAACCGATGTCGCCGCAAACGTGCATTTTCAGTTTTGACAGCACGGAGAACGGTCCCCTGTGCGGGCAACCGGCGCACATCACCGGCGGCCGGCTCGGCGCCGTCATCGGCGGATCCGTGTGCACGGAGACCGGTTGGTCCAGCAGCTTTTTCAGTTTGTTCACGGACAACTCGCCCTGGCGGCCCGTGAGGTCTTTGCCGGTGCAGACAACGCCCATGGCGCGAATCTGCTCCTCGATGCAAGGCTCCAGCTCCTCAATGACGATGAGCTTTTGTACCTTGTCCGCGAACGCCTTGATCAGTGTCTCGGGCAGCGGGTTGACCACGCCAAGCTTCAATACACTGGCCTCCGGCAGCGCCTCGCGCACATATTGATAGCAAATGCCGCTGGTGATGATGCCGACATCCAAATCCCGCAGTTCCACCCGGTTCAGCTGGCAGGTGTTGACGAACTGGCCCACGTCCTTCATGCGCTGCTCTACCGTCACGTGCCGCTCGCGGGCCATGGCGGGCATCATGACGTTCTTCATGGGGTCTTTTTTGTAGGCGCGAACCGCTACCTCTTCGCGCTCGCCCATGGTCGCCATGCTGCGGGCGTGGGCCACACGGGTGGTGGTGCGCAGAATAACAGGCGTGTCAAACTGCTCAGACAGCGCGAACGCGGCCTTGGTAAAGTCCAGGCACTCCTGGCTGTCCGACGGCTCCAGCATAACCGTCATGGATGCGCGGGCGTGGAACCTGGAGTCCTGTTCGTTCTGGCTGGAGTGCATGCCCGGATCGTCGGCCACGTTCAGCACCAAACCGCCGCTCACGCCGGTGTAGGCCGCAGTATACAGCGGATCGGCCGCCACGTTCAGGCCCACGTGCTTCATGCAGCACAGCGCCCTCGCGCCGCCCAGGCTCGCGCCAACTGCGACCTCGCAGGCCACCTTTTCGTTGGTGGCCCATTCGGTGTACAGTTCAGGATATGCGGCACAGCTTTCCGTCACTTCCGTGGACGGCGTACCCGGATAACTGGAAACCACGCGGCAACCGGCCTCCCACGCTCCCCGCGCGATGGCCTCGTTGCCCAGCAGCAATTGTTTCATCGGTCGTGTCAACTCCTTAGTTATTGGCAATTGCGCGCACTAATCAATCAGCTTCCGCGTATCCGTCACGCGCTTGGCCTTGCCCTCGAACCGTTTCAGCGTGTTCGGGGACGAAAGCTTTACGGCCACATCCAACTGACATGTGCTCTTGAGCCTTGCCATCAGGCCCTTTCTCAGCGCCTCGGTCTGCTTGTAATCGTCGATATTGACGCTCTGATCCTGCAGTTCAACCAGAACCTCGATCTTGTCCATGTAGTTTTCCCGGGTGACCAGAATTTCATAGGCCGGCCCTACGCCGGGAAAGCCCAGCAGCACCGACTCAATCTGGCTGGGAAACACATTCACGCCTCGGATGATGAGCATGTCGTCCGTTCGGCCTTTGCACTTCTCCATCCTCAGTGTAGTCCTGCCGCACGCGCACTTTTCGACCAGCAGCCGCGTAATGTCGCGCGTGCGATACCGGATCATGGGCATGGCGTACTTGGCGAGCGTCGTGATCACCATCTCGCCCTGCTCGCCATGGGGCAGCGCCTTGCCCGTATCCGGATCGATGATCTCGCACAGGAACATGTCCTCGTTGATGTGCATGCCGCACTTGTGCAGGCACTCCCCCGCCACGCCCGGACCCACGATCTCTGTCAGTCCGTAGTTTTCCGTGGCGGTGATGCCCCAGCGGCGCTCAAGCTCCGCGCGCATCTCTTCTGTGGACGCTTCCGCGCCGAACAGCCCGACGCGCAGTTGTACCTGATCCATCAGCCCCATTTTTTCCGCGTACTCCGCCATGTACATGGCGTAGCTTGGGGTGGCGATCAGAACGGTCGCACCGAAATCCACCATCAGATTGATCTGACGCTCGGTGTTGCCGGAGGACATGGGCACGACGGTCGCGCCGATCCGCTCCAGGCCCTGATGCAGCCCGAACGCACCCGTGAACAATCCATAGCCGAAAGACACCTGGGCGACATCCTTTGAAGAAGCGCCGCCCGCCGTGGCGAGCCGCGCAATGCACTCCGTCCATGCCTCAAGGTCGTCCCGCGTATAGCCCGCCACGATGGGCTTGCCAGTCGTGCCGCTGGAGGCGTGCAGCCGCACCACCTGGTCCATGGGCACCGCGAAGAGGCCATATGGATAGTTGTCGCGCAGGTCCGTCTTGACAGTGAAGTCCAACAACTCCACATCGGACAGTTTTTTGATGTGGTCCGGCTTCACGCCCCGCGCATCCATGCGATCCCGATAAAAGGGCACGTTGTCATATGCGTGCCGCACGATTTTCTGCAGCTTGTCCAGCTGGATGGCTTCGAGCCCGGCCCGGTCCATCGTCTCGATTGAAGGATTCCAAATCATGGTAGCACTGCCTCCGTGTCCGCATGGGTTTCGCCTTGGTACCGATAATACTTTATTATAGCGCATCACTGAAGGAAAATCAAGACGAGCGGTGTTCCGGTTGGTTAATATCCGGCGAAGGGCGCAACTCCGCTCTGTGCGCCTGAGCGCAGCGCAGAACCGCCCCGCCGCAAGCGACGCGCTCCATTCGGGAGGGCATCCTGTGCGGCAGGGCGGTCCTTCTGTGCGCTCAACGAGACGTCGCGCGGGCTGTGATGACGCTTCGAGGGATCGCGTATCAAGGCCCTATTCCTCTTTGTCTCCGTCCTCTGTCTCTGCCTCTGCGCCAGCCTCCGCCTTGCCGGCGCTGGGCCAATCGATCGTGACGCCGGGTTGGTCACTGGTGACATTGACAGGCTCCTTTTCCGGTTCAGGCTCACGCTCGGGCTGCGGCGGCGGCGGCGGCGGATCGGGCATCTTGGTGCCGCAACTGGCGCAAAACTGGGCGCTGAGCGCCTGGACTTCGCCACAGTTGGGGCAGCGCTTCAAATTCCGAATCCGGTCCAACTCCTCGCGCAGCGTCTTTTGCTCAAGCTGCAGCCGGTCGATCTCCGCGCACAGCGTATCAGCTGCTTCGTTCTGACCCGCGCCGCGAACGGCATAGTACGCCTTGCCAATTTGCGCGAACAGCCTGTCGATCTCGTCCTGAATGGAGGTCACCCGACCGTTCAGCTTGACCACGTCCGCAGCCTCCTGGGTGCGGCGGCCGACGGCCTTGGCGGCATCGGTGAACCGCTTGCCAAAGTCCTCAAACAATGACGGCATGAAAAACACCCCTTCTCAATCAAGGATATGTCTGGCTCTCCTCTATTTTGCCCGATCCGGCCAAAAAATGCAAGTACCTTCGGCCAGAATTTCCGCTCAACGCATGAACGCCATGCGGTCGTCGTCAAGCGCTTCGCACTGTTCGGCCATGCACTGACCCCGTCCAGTGATGGCCGAAACGCCCAATTTTACGCCGGGTAACGATCAATTAACAATGGCAAATGCGCACTTGCGCATGCCTTCGGGCAAGCTAAGCATTGCCGAATGCTCTGTGATCACGATCCCAAGGAGGCACCGCCTGTGTTGACGATCTTTTTCCGCGCCATCATTCTGTATGTCGTGACGCTCATTACGCTGCGCGCGCTGGGCAAGAACCAATTGGGACAATTCCAGCCCTACGAGTTCGCACTCGCGTTGATGATTGCGGACCTGATGGTCACGCCCATGGCCGACATGTCCACGCCCCTGCTGCATGGCATGCTTCCGGTGGCGGCCCTGTTCGTCGTTCACTGTGTGCTCACGTTTGCCTGTGTGAAATCAGACAAACTGCGCGCCATCATCTCGGGCAAGCCAAGCTTGGTGGTGACCAAAGGCGTGATCGATCGCAAGGAACTGCAGCGACTGAGCATGAGCCTGTCGGAACTGCTTGAGGGCATGCGCGAGAGCGGTGTGCTGGATCCGGCGCAGGTGGGCACTGCCATCGTGGAGGCCGACGGCAAAGTCAGCGCGTTTTCCACCAGCGAGGTATGCGCAATGCCTGTCGTGATGGACGGGCGGGTTCAGCTGGCCAACTTGAGGTTGGCGGGATTTGACGAGCCGTGGCTGTCCGATCTGTTGAGCCGCTACAACCTCGCGGCAGGCGATGTGCTTCTGATGAGCCTGGACGGCACAGGCTGCGCACACATCCAGGACATGCGCGGCACGCTGATCGATCTCGCGGCCGCAAAGCCGGAGGAGGTGGGTTGGTAGCATGAAGGCGAAAATGATCGCGGCGGGCGCTGTGTTGTCCGCGATGCTTGCGCTGTGCCTGTACGCGATGTGGACGGTGCAGACGGACGCAGAGTCGCTGCGCAATCTGGAGTTCCGCGCCCAAGCGGCTGCCGAGAATGGCGATTTTGCCGGGGCGGAAGCACTGCTAAACAACCTGCAGATGAAAGTCGATGAGCGGCGCGGCGTACTTGAAGTGCTGGCACTGCACGAAGACCTGAACCAGGTGTCCTCCGCCGCTGCGGTGGCGCAAGTGCAACTAAAGTACGGGCAGAACGAGGAGTTTCAGGCGACCATGGCCCTGATGCTCGAAGCGCTGATGCTGCTGGACGAACGGCAGAGACTGACATGGAGCAACCTATTTTGATAAAAACAGCGCCATCCCACTCGCACTGGGCGGGCGGAATGGCGCGATGGTCTCAGTCTGCGCACGATCTCGGACCGGTGCCGTTTGGGCGGCGCGCCTTGAGTCGCCTCTATCCCCGATCCCGGAAAATGTATCTCTGCTGCACATTGTAGCTGACGACAAACAGCAGTGCGTCTGTAATGGGTTTGGCAATGAGCGTGGGGATTCCCAGTTGCGTCATGCCATAAATCATCCAGTAGTTCATAAACAACACCGCGCCGACCAGCAGATAGAAATAGAGGATCGATCGCTTGCCTGCCCGGCTCTTGAACACCAGTTGCCGGTTCACGGTGTAATTGAGCAGCGCGCTCATGACGCGCGGCACCACAATGGAGATCCACAGCGGTTCGGGCCAGAGCAAATGCAGTGCGAGAAAGATCACATATTCCACCACGCCGGAGACCAATCCGGATCCGATATAGGTCCCGATCTGCTTGAAGAGGAGCGCATAGATTCGCGCGCTGTCCCGGAGCGTGGAGAAGTGGCTGCCCTTGTTGTCGTCAATGTAGATGGTTTGAATCACCTGTTGGATCACGGACATGTTCAATTGGCGGGCGCGTATGAGCATGTTCATTTCGTACTCATAGCGGTCGCCGTCCAGTTCGGAAAAGGCCGTCAGGGCCGATGCGGGAATGCCGCGCAGGCCGGTCTGCGTATCTGCGATCCACAGTCCGGTGAGCATGCCCAACGCGGCGCAGGTGATGGTGTTGCCGGCGCGGGAGCGCGGCGGCATCTGACGCTTGTCCCGCGTGCCGAGCACGAGCGAATCCGTGTTGTCCCTCATGGCGATGGCCATGCGTACGATGTCGTCGACATGGTGTTGGCCGTCGCAGTCGGCTGTGATGACGGGCATGGGGCCGGAGTCCTGCAGGATCTTTTTCATGCCGGTCTTCATGGCCGCGCCTTTGCCGCGATTCACCGCGTAGCTGATGACCTCCGCGCCCTGCTGGCGGCAGCGGTCGAATATGCGCGCATAGGCGGTCCCGCCGCCGTCATCAACGACGACAATGCGGGAAAAGCCTTGACGGGTCAGGCCATCAATGAACGTGTTCAGCCGCGCGTCCGGTTTGTAGGCCGGAATCAGCACTGCGATATCGCCTCTGTACACGGAACAACCCCCGATCGCGAAGTTTGCGTGATCGGGGGTATTATACCACGAAAATGTTAATTGGGGAAGCGGCCAGCGATGGATATAACAGAAAAGCGAGGCAGGATCACGCACCGCAAATGGTGTGATTCCATTGTCGATTCCGCATCGCGCTGCCGGCCTAGGCAAGCAATGCGGAATTCGGTTGCTGGCTGGCGAGTTGACTTTTCGTCTATGTGCGCTTGCGGAAACCGAAGGCGTAGCAGCGCTACGTCGAGTGTTTTTGCAAGTGCGCATGGGCGGAAAGGCAGCCGCTAGACGGTGGCCGTCTTGATCAGTGCTTACCTAGGACGATACTCCCTTCCTGGCGGGAGGGAGTACATACGGGTGTCCGTATCATCACAGAGAATGAGGAGCGATGT
>JAVBTW010000245.1:0-5382 GCA_031555975.1 Eubacteriales bacterium | reverse complement strand
ACTCGAGAAGCTCATACCGGACGGTCAATCGCTCCTCGAACCGCTTTTTTTCCAGCGACAGATAGTTCTCCACATGCTGCAGCTCCTTCGAGAACGGAATCAGTTTTGTCTCCGCGATGGAGTCCAGGTTGCCGCGCAAATACATGGCAAACTCGCCCACCGCCTCAGCAGCCATCTCCGCATCGGTGTAGCACAGGTCCTGAATGGCGACGAGCGCGTTGTAGAGAAAATGCGGCTTGATCTGCGACATCATGATCGCGACGCGGCTCTGATCCAGCTCCTTTTCCAGCTTGTACATCCGCTCCAGACGATACAGTGTTTCATAGATGTAGCAGAGGCAAACTGCTATCATGACGCCCATCGTGACCGTTGACATGCCTCGAAACAGGATTTGGATCACGCTGCCAAAGACCGGCGCCAGCGGATAGATGATCAGCAAACGGATGTGCCGCCGTTCATCCTGCGCCAGACCGGGCCGCCGTTCCGCGCGGATTGCCAACACTGCGGCCCATGCAACATAGTAAAAGATGAACAAGTAGATAGAAATGTATCCGTAGCTGCGATGATAATTCCCCGCCGCGTCCTCGATAAAGAACCAATGAGTCCAGTGATTCGTCAGACACAGCACCGTGTTCGCCGCGATGGGCACGAAAAACAGCAGCTTAGAGCGCAGCGATACGCGAAAAGATCCGCCCGTCCTCCGATGCACGTACAACATCCAGGTGAGCGCAGGCAGTGGGTCCGTGAGAAAACCCAGCATGTCAACCGCATACTTCAGCCCGTTCGTGGCAAAGCGCGGCTTCCCCTCAATCAACCACGACACGGCCTCCAAAACCACGGACAGCATGATCGCCGAAAGATGCAGATTGAACAACCGCCGCTCCCGCGGCTCCGAAGCATATTTCGATTTGTTCGCATGAAGCAGAATCAGGATCAGCAAGATGACGAACATGAGATCCAACTGAATATTGACGATTGCTTTCATGGCGCAACCTCCCGATATGGTATGAACTCACGAGGCAGGTGATGAACAAGGGGCTGCATCTTCTGGCCCATACGGGCCACCTCCCCCTCACGGGAGAGGCAAGGCCAAACTGCACTGGGTCCATATACTATAACACGAATACAGAGGGTGGCACACGAATGCGCTACTTTTTTTCAGAATTAACATCGGCATGACGGAATGCGCACCCTCATAGCAATGCACAGTTCATGCGATTCACAAACATGCGCGCATGGCGGTTACCTCCTTGTTTCCTGTGGTATCATCAGAACAGGATGTCTACGGAACGGGAGCGGGTTTTTGATCGCATTATTGAGGATATAGCGAAGGCGCGGGTGTGAGGAATCATCATTGACGCTACATCCCCAATCTGATATGATGATGGCACGATATCATGCTATAGTTGAACATGAAGGTGAAAGCGTGTGTACCGGATTGCGATTTGCGATGATGAGCAAATTTTCGTGAGGGCACATTGCGAGGCTGTGGCCTCGGTGCTGAGTGAAGCCGGTGTGAAACATAACATCGAGACATTCGCCGGCAGTGAGGCGATAAAGCTTGCGCTCGCAGGTCAGCCTGACCGGTTTGATGTGCTGCTTCTGGACATCTTGCTTGGCGCGGAAAATGGCGTGGACTTGGCCCGCCAGTTGCGCGCGATGCAGTATCGTGGCGGCATCGTGTTTGTAACGAGTACGCGGGCGTATTCGCTGGAGGGGTACAGCGTGTACCCGATCCAATACCTGCTCAAGCCCTTGGACAGGGACGCGCTGAGGGAGGCGCTGCTGCGCGACTATGAGCGCATCGGCGCGCTGCCCACGCTTCCTGTGCCCGTCAAGGGTGAGCATTTGATGGTCTCGATTTCGGACATTCTGTACGTGGAATCGTTGCTGCGCTTTCTCATCTTCCACACCAAGGAGCGTGCGATTGAGAGCAGCAGGCCCCTCAAGGACGCGCTGGAGGCGCTGCGAGAGCGCGGATTTGCGCAGTGCCACAAGAGCTACCTCGTGCCGGTTGCTCAGATCCGCACCATGACCCGCACCAAGATCCAACTGAAGTGCGGGCCGGTATTGCCTGTCGGGCGCGTGTATTATGAGGATGCGCTGTCCGCATTCATCGAGTATATGCAGCGCGGATAGCCCGTTATCCTGTGATTCTGAGCATGGTCCTGACGCTGAATCGCCGCTCGTCGTGGTCGATGATCAGCTTGCTTCCGTACTTGGAGACGATCTGCTGCATTGACGGCAGGCCATAGCCATGCATCCCGTCGTTTCGCTTCGTTGAGGGAAAACGGCCGTCGATCTGTGTGACGCTGCCTCTTATGGCATTGTCGCAGGCGATCACCAAATACTCGTCCCGAACCCGCACCTGTGCCCGGATCCAGCGCCCTCCATCCTCCGCCTGTTTTGCAGCCTCCACCGCGTTCTCGAAAAGATTCATCAGCAGCGTACTCAGGTCTGCGTCCGGGATGGCGATACCGCTGGGCACGTAGGCTTCGCAGGTGAAATCGATCCCATTGTTTCTCGCCTCCCGCCTGGCCTTGGTCAGGATGGCGTTGATCAGCGGATGCTCACAGAACAGATCTTCATCCAATTCCCGCTCCGCTCCGTTCAGCTTTTCCAGATATGCGCCAATCTCCTGCAGATCGCCCGCCCGCTGAAGTGTCGATAGCGCAACCAGGTGATGCCGGATCTCGTGATGCAGCATGCGGGTTTCTTTGCTCTGCGCCTCCGACGCGGCCAATTGCTCTTCCGCCAGCGCGCTGCGCAACCGCATCAGTTGGCGCTCCTCGTTTGCGGCGCGGCGGGCGAGCGCGCTGATGCGCACCATGTCCGCCCACACCAGTGTGGACAGCAGCACCAATCCGCCGTTTCGTGTCAATTGAATCGATGTGTAGTACCCGTTCACATCCAGCAGCGTCATCAGACCCGCCGCGGCCAACACCAGGAACGCAGGTGCGGTCATATGAAAGAAAAAATTCTTGTGGGCCCACTCATAAAAAACCAGCGCCAGCAACGTCAGGACCAAGAATACCGCAGCAGGGTTCATGATCCACAGCGTCCCGACCGGCGCGAACCGCCATGCCCATGCGGTCGCGCACACCGATACAACCGAATACAGCGCCGCCAGCGCCATCGCCACCGGGCGTGAGCGCCTGCATTTCAGCGCCAGAAACCAGACCATCGGCCCCAGCGACAGGTACCACGCGCCATTGTACAACAGCGCCGAGGCCACCGGCGAAAAGGCCATCGCGAATGTCGGCCCGTTTGCGGGCAGGAATACGCCGAACAGCACCGAGAACAGTCCGAACGCAATACCCGCCCATGCGTCCTCCATCCGCATGCGCCGCGCTGCCGCCTCGATCAATGAAAATGCCATCAGTGTCAGCCCGCTCAGCGCCATCATGAACATCAGCACCATGTTGACTGCATCGTTCGCCATCGCATGGGCCATCAGCGCCTTCGCGCTGCCGAACAGGATCACGTCCGGCGACAGTGAGAACAGTGCAAAGTGGGAACGGACCTCGATGGATAGGTCCTTGCCCAAGTAGTCGTCCGGCAGCGCGATCAGCCGATAGCTGTTGCCCTTGTTCGGCCCAGGCGGGTCGAGCGCATTGGAGAAAATGAGCGCGTCGCCGACCCGCACCTCCGCGTTCAGAAAGTACAGCCGCAAAAGGATCGACGCGCCCTCCGCGCGCTCCGTCATCGTGCGGGACAGCGTCATCGTGCCCCCGGCCCCGATGGGCAGGTGCTCGTTCAACAGCGGGATCTCCACGGGCGCTTCGGAATCGCCCAATGTATACCGCCAGCCGGTGTCCAGCTGCACCACGCCCTGCGCCTCATGCGGCCAGACAAACCGCAAAAAGATCAGCACCAGCGCCAGCATTGCCAGCGCCGGCGCAGCGCCCATCCAGACCAGGGCGGCTGTGTTTTTCACGTCAATCCGTCCCCGCTGCATCTCGCCGCCTCCCATCCCGACCCCTTCATAACCATAGCCTAACCCAACTTTTACCTCGCGTCAACCACAAAAACCGTGTCGTTCATCCGTAAATCGTGTCGTTCATCCGAAAGCACTTCTCAAAGTTTAGCTTTGGTGTTATGTTGATGGTGAAACTACGACAGAGCGAGGTGGCGCCACAATGGAAATGGAAGCGCTGAGAGTGGGAGACATTTTGCTGTTTGAGGCGGGGGATCACCTGCTGTCCAAGGCCATCGCACTGCTGACCGAGTCCAGCGTGAGCCACGCGGCCTTGCTGTACACGCAGGACGAGATCGTGGGGATGGGCCTTCATGGCGTCAGTGCCTTTCGGTTTTCGGTAGACCCGTCGGGCGCGCCCAACGAAGATGCGGACCTCATCCATGTGCGCCGTATGAACGGCGAACCGGACCCGGCTCCGATCATTGGCGCTGCGCAGGTGTATCTGGATCAAAAGCTGGTTTACGACATGCCGCTGCTGGTGCTGCTCGGTGGGCTGCTGGTGTACCGGAAGCTGCGGTTCACCTCGGCAACCTGGCCGTTTGTCAAGCCGATCCTGCGCGGCGCGGTGGCGGCGCTCGACAATTGGCTCAATGAAAGGCAGGGCAGGCCCGCGCAGGTTTGCTCCCAGTTCGTGCAGCAGTGCTACCTGGACGCGGGCTATCCCATCCGGTTCCAGAACGGCATCCTGCAGGGCGAACAGGGCCTTTGTATCGTAGATTTACTCCAAGACGAGCCCACAGAGGCATCGCAATTGACCGACGGCTCACAGGAAGATGTGATGCTGGACGACGCCTTCTGGACGCGCTTCAACCAAGCGCTCTCGCTGCAGACCGAAGACGATATCTGTCTATTCGAGCCACCGCAAGACGCGCTCCACGCGGCCAAGGCGTTTGCCGACCGGGCCGAACGGCTCTCCCTCGAAACAGCCACGCCACTCAAAGCCATGTTCGTCACGCCCGCCGATCTGCTGAGCCACGCGAGCAATCTCTATGATATTGGTTCCGCTTGGATCCGACGGAACTGATCAAATGAACGAAAGAAACACAGTGGTAGCATCACAAATGTATTGAACTCGCCCCTGCATAGCAAGCCACACAAGACGTAATGAGGAGGGAGAACCCCATGTCAGAGAGAACGCAGGACAACTCCGAGGGATATCGCACGTTTTCGGTCACCATTGAGAACCATAGCAACCAGCATCTGTTTTATGATCTAGAGGCTGAGCACTTTGAACATGGGCGATGGGAGTCGTCGATTCCGCGTATCATTCATGCCAACAGCGATAACACAAAGATAGTCGTCAGCAGCAAAAGCGGAGCGATGATCGGAGTCGAAGGCACTGTTACCTGGATAGGCGGAAGCGATCTCACAAGGTTCGTTTTCAAATTCCATAAACCATATGG
>JAVBTW010000120.1:0-10680 GCA_031555975.1 Eubacteriales bacterium | reverse complement strand
AGTCTCGACGACATTCCGCCCGCCTGCCCCCATCACCTGAAACGAGATGAACGCCCCCGCCACCAGCGCCAGAAACAGCTTTAGGTACACGCGTTCGCGAATGCGTTTTCCGTATGCGAACAACAGCAAAAGTGCCGCTGCGTTCACCGCGGTCTGGTACAGTTCCGTGGAGAGATCAGACGGCATCACGGGCAGCACCAGTGTCTTGTAGGCCGCATAACAGATCTGGATGCCCACGATCAGCAGCGCCATCGGCAGCACGTTCTCCGCAGAAAACCGGTATTCCGGCAGAATGCTCCGGATCTCAATGGTGCTGCCGCCATAACGCATACTGAATATCGTTCCCGCCAGCAGAAAGCACATCGCGAGCGCATACATGATCCTCGGGTCAACGCGGCCGTGCGCCAGCGCAAACAGGTGGATGCACCCGTTGATCATCATGTACAGCACCGCGACCATTCTGGGCCAGCCGATCCGCGGCACATGAAAAAAACAACAGTACATGACCCGGTAGAACACGATGCCGCTGAAAAGTCCAAACGCGATGATCAGCGCATACACGGCGGTCGCGCTCGTCATCCATGGAATCAGCCCCAACACGACCAAAGAAAGCCCGTGCAGCGCGCTCCATACCACGCGGTGCCGCTGGATGTCCCATCCTTTCACCACAAAGAACGCCACAATCGCCGAAACGGCAAGCGCCAGGTTCACCAGCATCAGCAGCAGCCCGGCATCGACGCCCGCATTCGCTTCCGCGAGATCCCGCAGCGGCGAGTACGTAAAATTGTACAGCACCACCTGGTACCATGTAAAATAACAAACAAACGTTCCCCAAATGCGCCGCGCATTCGCGTTCATCACGCAACCCTCCACGGCTTTGATGACATGATTATAACATGCAATTTACATTTCGTATATAGGCAGTTTCGATGTGCAAGGGTGGAGCACCTCAAGCGCACATGCAGAACCCATCCGGCCCATGCCCTGACAAGCCCTGACCAATGCGGCCGGTACGATCATTGCGATTGTCTGTACTGCGAAGGAGTGAGCCCGATGACCTTTTTGAAGGCGCGCCGGAAAGACATGGTGCTTTGATAACCCACGGCTGCTGCGATCTCGTCAATGTTCAAGGCGCTCTGTTTGATGAGTTCGCAGGCGCGGTTCATGCGCAAGGTTTCCAGGTACTTGCTGAAAGTCAGGCCCATCTTTTGATGGAAATACTGGGAGAAATAGGACTCGCTGATGTAAAACGTCTGAGAGATCAGCGCGACACCCATGTCGCTGCTTGTGTAGTTGGCCTGAATAAACTGCTCGATCTGCGCGATGAGCGCGGCTTCCTTTGGCTTCTCGCCGTGCAGCACCAGCATGTGGTCCACCGTATCCCGCACGCGCTGGAACTCCGCCTCCGTGTCCAGCGTCTCGGGCTTGAGCCGGAACAGGCCGTTCAGATGCCAGCTCAGCTTCTGGTTGTGGTTGATCTTGACGAGGCTGGAATGCAGGTCCATGAACAGGCAATATTCCAGGTAGCGCGACAGATTGCGATTTTCGAAGTTTTCCTGGTACAGATAGTCGAGCAACTGGGACGCGCCTTGGGCATTGTCGGCTTCGATCAGGTTCTTCAGCTTGTTTTCGATCTCGCTGGGATAAAAGTAGCCCATACCCTGGCCCGCGATCTCGTCGTAGAACAACACGCTCTGGGCGTCGCCCATCTGGCGCATCTGGTCGGCGGCGATGCCCGCCTCGATATAGGACTGGCTCAAATCTTGGGGATTTTCGACGAAACAGCCCACCGTGCAGGCGGCCTCGACGCCCAGTGAACCGTGGATGCGCTCCACAAACTGGGTCATCAACGCGCGGGCCACATCGCGGCAGGTCAACGGATCCGCTTCATCCAAGCACAAGATCAGGTTCAGTTCCTCACCCGCGCGCGCATGCGTAAACACGCGTACGCCTTCTGCGCCGCGCATCAGCCGTTCGGAATAGATCTGCAGGATGTCGCGCTCCATCAGCGCCCCCGCGCCGCCCCCGCGCGTGCGCGGCGACAACTGTGCAAAGCAAAACCAGCGGCCGCTCAGGTCCAGTTCCAGATAGTCGATCATGGCGGACGCGCGACCCGGATCGGCGTAATCGCCATGGAGCAGCGATTCAAAGAACGATACCCGCATCATCGTGCGCTGGGTTTGCAGTGTGTCCTGCAATTCACGGTTGTCCTGCATCACGCTGGATACGCCGCTGGCCAAACCCTTGAGGGTGGCGTCAGGCGCGCTGCGGGCCAGTTTTTGCAGCTCCATCAGCGTCGCTTCGAGCGGTCGGCTGTGACGGCGCGTGAGCCATACGGCCAGCACCGTGCCCACCAGCACGATGGCCATGCAGGCGATGATGATGGTGGTCTGCAGGTTGCGCAGATCCTTCATGATTTGCTCCATCGGAGACAGCGTCAGATAGATCCAGTTGTTGTATTCTGATTTGGCATAGGTGATCAGCATCTTCTGACCGCCAATATCCTTGTAGAGTGTGCCGCCCCTGCCCACAGCCAAGGCGCGAATCTCATCTTTCTCAAGCCCCACGTCTATGCCGCCCGCGAGCACATTGCCCTGGGCATCCGCGACCAGCCCATAGCCCGTCTCCGCGCTGGCCGCCAGTTGGCCGAACGCGCTGGCGTCCAGGTTCAGCACAAAAGTGCCCTGCGCACCCGCATTCCCGCTCATCAGCGGCAGGGACGATATATACAGCGCACCGGGCTGTGTGCGGATGTACCGCGAACCGGAGGCCGCGCGACGGTCCACGATCATCATGTTGCCCAGCGCACCGCGAAACCGGTAAGTGTCCAGCACATCGCGCTTGAACGCCTGAAAGTCCATGTCCTGATAGGACACGGCCTGGTTGTAGAAACGGTCACAGCCGTAGACAATGCTGGCCCCACAGAACACCAGATCGGCGCGCGAAAAGTAGATCGCAAAGTCGCTCCCCAGGCCACTGGACGCGGCATAGCCGCTGAGTACGCGGTTGGCCTGATAGACCAGCGCGGCCTCTTGCGAGCCCTTGGCGGGTTGGGCCTTGAGGGCGAGTAACTTGCTGATGGCGCCGTTGAGGTTGATGTCGATCAGCAGCGAATCGATTCGGCGCAGCAGGCCGTCCATCTCCAGTATTCCATTTGAGAGCAGCATCTCGTGTGTCTGCAGTTCTTTGGATTCCACCACGCTGTAGGCGCGACGATAAGCGATGCTGCTGATGAGCAGAGGGATCACCAGCACCAACAGATAGGAGACCAGCAGCTGCGCTTGCAGAGTAAACCGCAGCCTTTTGCGTTTCGCGGGCATGGATGTATTCAAGGACCGGTGATCCTCCTGCGTTGTTGTCGCTATGGCCTTTGTATCATAACACGGTTTTCCGGAAAAGTGAATGGGATTCCAAGAATTCGCATCTGGTGTCCCGCGCGGAGCCGGAGTAAGATGGACATGAAAATTTGGGTGCTGGCGGCTTCGGCACATGTTTGCGTGAACGCAAACGATGGAATGGAGGTCCTGTTGTGGTAAGTCCAGAGTACTGGCCTTCGGATGGCATTGCGTGGCGGCAGAACGACGCGATGGACGCGCGCCATCGTCATGTGCTGGTGGTTGGCCAACCCCAGCATCGCGCGTTGATACAGCGGATCTGGCATGCATGCGCGGAAACCCCATTCGACTGGATTGGGCTGAGTCCTTGGTTGGATCGGGACACGGACCATCACCCGTTTCCCCTGAGTGACCCTCGGTTCCACTGGGCGCTTTCGCGGGTACTGGGGCCTTATCAGCATGCAGCGGTGGCGGTAATCGACGGCGAGCCGCCGAAACTACCGCCTGAAGTGCCGGTTGTTTCCGTGGACTCATCGGATGAAGCCGCGGCCATCGATGCGCTCAGCCGCCTCATCATACAGGCCCCGCCGCCGGATGTGCAGCCCCAATGGGTGCGAGAGCCTGCCGAGTGGGTGAACCTGAGCTTTGACCGGACGGTCGGCGAGTTTAGCCGCGTACTGCTGATCGGCGATTCCATCAGCAACGGCTACGGCAACCGTCTTCGAGCGCGCATGGACGGGCGGCGAGCCGTGGATCAGCTGCAGCTCAGCGAGGGCATGGCGGGACCGATGCTGACGGAACTGGTCGATTTCATGCTCGACGCCCGGGCCTATGGCGACATTCACATGAACATTGGACTGCACATACATGAGGTGCCGCCGGACGCCTATGGGGAGCGCTTGGGCCTGCTGATGGACCATATGCGCTCGAAAAGCCGCGCGCGCCTCACGTTCGCGTCCACGACGCCAGTGCACCTGGGCGGCGGCCAGTCTCCGTTGGACCGCACGGGAACGGACCGGGTGATCGCGCTGAACCAAGCCGCGGAAAAGGTATGCGCTGCGCGCGGCGTGCAGTGGAACGATCTGTTTCAACTTTGCCTCAAAGAGGGACTGGCGAAGGTGGATACCGTTCACTTTGCCCCTTCGGCCAACGCGCGACTGACGGACGCTGTGGCTGCGATCATCGGCTGAAAATGCCAAAGATCTCAATGAGGATACTATTTCTCAGGCGCTATACAATTGATTTGATCACGGGTTTCGTCCGTTAATGTTAGAATTTGTGGCTCGATTTGTGCCGCGCAGCGCGGTATGATAAAGATGTGATTGTCAATATGTGAGGTGGGGATGTTCATGGTTCAGACCCGGAGAGCCAAAGCGCCGCTGTCCCAGCGCGTTTCGCTGGAGGCCAGAAAAACGTTTCGGCATTGGCAGCTGTATTTGCTGCTGGTGCTGCCCGTCGCGCAACTCATCATCTTCAAATACGTGCCGATCTATGGCGTCCAGATCGCTTTTCGCGAGTACAGCCCGGTGCAAGGCATCATGGGCAGCCCATGGGTGGGCATGAAGCATTTCATCAACTTCTTCAGCTCTCACCAGTTCGCGCGACTGCTGACCAACACGCTCTCCGTGGGGTTTTGGTCGCTGATCATCACGATCCCGTTTTCAGTGATCCTGGCGCTGTCGATCAACGAATCGTTGTCCAGACGCTACGCCAAGGTGGTGCAGATGGTCACATATGCACCCTATTTCATTTCCGTCGTCATCATCACGTCGATGATCATCCAGATACTGGCGGTTCGCGGCGGCCTGTTAAACTCAGTCCGCGCGCTGTTCGGGCTGAAGGCCGTGAACCTGATGGCCAGCCCAAAGGCGTTTTTGCCCATATACGTCATCTCCAATGTATGGCAGGCGGCGGGTTACAATGCAGTCATTTTTCTGGCCGCTTTGGCGGCGGTGAGTCCAGAACTGTACGAGGCCGCCAAGATCGATGGCGCGAACATCTATCAAAAGATCCGTCACATCGACCTGCCGTCCGTGCTGCCGACGATGGTGATGATGCTGATCCTAAACGCGGGCTCGATCATCAATGTCGGCTATGAAAAGGTCCTTTTGCTCCAAAACAAGATGAATATGGACGCCGCCGACGTCATCAACACCTATGTATACCGCATGGGCATCACATCGGCCCAATACAGCTACTCGTCGGCCATCGGGCTGTTCAATTCAGTTGTGGCGCTGGCGCTGCTGCTGATGGTGAACTGGGTCGCCAAGAAATACAGCGAGACCAGCCTATTCTAAGAGCGAGGAGGGATACCGGAAATGGCGCACCATACCAACACCATCAAGCTGGGCAAGAGCAATGTCGGCTTTCATGTCCTCAACAACCTCTTTTTGACGCTGTGCCTGATCATCGTGGCAGTGCCACTGGTCATCGTGCTGAGCCAGTCCATCAGCGATCCTTCCGCCGTACTGAATGGGCGGGTCACACTGATGCCGGTCGGCTTCACGCTGAAAACCTACACCTATGTGTTCGCGGACCGCATGATCATGACGGGTTATGTGAACTCGATCATCTATACCGTGATCGGCACGGCCATCGCGGTGTTCCTGACGGTCTGCGCGTCGTATGCGCTGTCCGTGAAGTCGCTTCGCGGTGGACGGTTCATTCTGCTGCTTTTCACATTCACCATGATCTTCAGCGGCGGCATGATTCCCACCTACCTGCAAATCAGAAGCCTGAAGATGATCGACACGCTGTGGGCCATTATTCTGCCGAACGCCGTGTCCGCCTACAATCTGATCATCGCGCGCACGTTCTTTATGAATACCATTCCCGGCGAGATCTACGAATCCGCAGAGATCGACGGCGCCAGCGACATGGGCATGTTCGTCCGGATCGCGCTGCCGCTGTCGGGATCCATCATCGCGATCATGGCGTTGTTCTACGCGGTGGGTCTGTGGAATGTGTATTTTGACGCGCTGATCTACCTGAACTCTTCAGACAAGTATCCGCTGCAGATGGTGCTGCGCAACATCATGTCTAACGCCCAGATTCAGAGTCAAATGGTCGAATCCACCGGCTCGACCGTCAAGAACACGGAGATGATGGCGCTAACCGAAGCGCTGAAGTACGCGACCATCGTGTGCGCCAGCGTACCGATGCTGATCCTGTATCCCTTCATCCAAAAACACTTTACCAAGGGGCTGATGATCGGGTCGATCAAAGGGTGAGTATGCCGCGAGCTCATGCGCTCGTTGTATAAAGGTATCACCACAATGCAAAAGGAGGTCATTCCATGAAGTCACGAATCCTGTCCCTGGTCCTGGCGCTGGTTCTGCTGTCCGCCGCCGTGCCGGCGCTGGCGGAACCCGGCGTGTTCCCGCTGGTGACCGAGCCCGCCGAGTTCTCCATCATGATGCCCCAGTGGGGCAATAGTGACCCGGCCACGTCCTGGGTGGGCGAAGAATATGAAAAGCTGACCGGCGTCAAGATCAACTGGACCATCGTGCCAACCGAGGGCTGGAAAGACAAGCGCGCCATCGTGTTCGCGAGCGGCGACCTGCCGGACGTGATCGCGGGCATGGACCAGTTCAATCTGAGCTCAACCGATGAGCTGCAGTATGCCTCTCAGGGCCTGATCATCCCGCTGAATGACCTGATTGAGAAGCACAGCGTGTACTTCAAGCAGATTCTGAAGGACAGTCCCATGACCGAAAAGCTCATCACCCAGGACGACGGTAACATCTACTCCCTGCCGTATGTCAGCGTGTGCTATCACTGCGACTACAGCCAGAAGATGTTCATCAACAAGACCTGGCTGGACAACCTGGGCCTTCAGATGCCCACCACCACCGATGAATACTACGATGTGCTGGTTGCCTTCCGCGACCAGGACGCCAACGGCAACGGCGATCCTTCGGACGAGATTCCGCTGATCACCTGCAACCGCGGCTGGCACGTGGACCTGGACGGCTTCCTGATGTGCGCGTTCACCTACAGTGATCCGGACACCAAGCTCTCGCTGGAGGATGGCAAGGTCGTGTTCACCCCCGCCACTGAGGGCTACCGCACCGGTCTGCGCTATCTGCACAAGCTGTACACCGAGGGCCTGCTGTCCCCCGAGTCGTTCACCAACGACGAGCCCACTAACACCAAGATGAACGTGGCCAACGATCCCTACACGATCATCGGCTCCTATCCCTTCGCATATCAGAACTACGCGTCTGACACCGAACTGTGGAAGCAGTACGAGATCTTGGCGCCGCTGAAGGGGCCGGACGGCTTTGTGACCACCCCCAACTATCACCTGACCCGCGACGTCATCCGCGGCAACTTCGCCATCACCTCCGCGGCGAAAAATCCTGAGCTGATCATGAACTGGATCGACTGGTTCTACGGCAACGAGGGTGCGATGTTCCGCAAGGGCCGCGAGGGCGTCGAGTGGCGCAAGGCGGAAGCGGGTGAGCTGGACTTCAACGGTGAGCCAGCGCTGTACGCGGACCTCAAGACCCCCGAGTCTGATCCCTACTACAACAACGTGGACTTCACCCAGTCCATCCCGATGCTGACCAGCAAAGAGCTGCGCGAGACGGTCGTCGCCGCCCAAGATTGGAAGGATCCGAACATCGCCAACGGCACGGAGATCCAGCTGTTCCAGGGCACCAAGGCCTATGAGGCCGTGGCACGCAAAACCGAGCAGAGCCTACCCCAGCTAACCGTGCCCGCAGACAAGATCGCCGACTACTCTCGCATCCAGACCGAGCTGTTCGACTACTGCTCTGAGGCGCTGGTCAAGTTCATCACCGGCGACATGAACCTGGACAGCGATTGGGACGGCTTCGTCGCCCAGCTGGACAAGTACGGCCTGCAGGAGTATCTGGAGCTGTCCAACACGGCATATCAGAACTTCATGAACCGGTAAGGATAACCAAGGCACAGCGAAAATAGAAGGGGCGGGGGGATGTGCCCCGCCCCTTTTCATGCGGCGCCAACCTCCAAAGGTGTCATTCTGAGCGGAGCAAAGCATGAACACCACGGCGAGATTCGCTTGACTTTTCGACGACGAGAGAGGGCAACATCATGCAGCAGTACGAACTCTACGAGTCCACTCCGGCCACCCATTTCGAGGATGCTCACCTTCTTGGCAACGGCGCGCTGGGCGCCAGCGTGTACGGCGGGGTGCCGTACGAACAGATCCTGATCAACCACGACACCCTCTGGTCCGGACAGGAGCGCACCAAGATCAACCCCGGCACACGCGCCCACTTCGAGGAAGCGCGCCAATTGGTGCTGGACGGCAAAATTAAACAGGCAAACAACCTCATCAACGACGAGATGCTGGGTTATTGGGGCGAATCGTACATGCCGCTGGGGTACCTGCACATCGACGTGGGTCATCGATGCGACATTCGATCCATGCCGCAGCGGCGGATGCTGCTCAATGAGTTTCCCTACGAAAACTATCGACGCACACTGTCGCTTACTGACGCCGTGGCACGAATCGAATACGACCAACTGGGCAAGCACTTCACCCGGGAGTTTTTCGTCAGCCACCCGGACGACGTGATGGCCGTGAAGCTGACCGTCTCCGGCGGCAGGATGGACTTCGCGGTGAGCCTCGATTCGGAATTGCGCTATGAGCAACGCATTCTGCCGAACGGCTGCGAACTGACCGGTCGCGCGCCGGACCGGGTGGAACCCTATGAGCCCCACTTCGACCCAATGGTGGCCTACATGCCCGATGCCGAGTCGGACGCGCTGCGCATGGCCGCCATCGCGAAGATCGTGGATACCGATGGCGAGATCGTGCCGGACAATTTCCGCGTGTATGTGCGGAGCGCGAGCTATGCAGTCATCCTGATGGCGGCGGGCACAAACTACACAGGATTCCAGCAGCCCCGCGACAAGAGTTGGCAGAAGGTGGCCGATGCAGCCGAAGTGCGCGTGGACGCCGCGGCAAAGAAGGGCTATGACGCGCTGCTGAAGGCGCATTTGGCCGATTATCATGCGCTGTATAACCGCGTGGAGATCGAGCTGGGCGCGCCCATTTCGGACGCGCTGCCCACATCAGAGCGCATGGCGCGCCAGAGCCAGATTGGCGACCCCACGCTGTACGCGCTGATGGCGCAGTACGTGCGCTATCTGCTGATCGCTGGATCCCGTCAGGGCACCCAGGCGGCGAACCTTCAGGGCATCTGGAACCCGTCCCTCAAGCCGTCCTGGGCGTCCAACTATACCACAAACATCAACGTGCAGATGAACTACTGGCCAACGGAAATCTTGGGTCTGCCCGAATGCCATTTGCCCATGACCGACCTTGTGCAGGAGGTGTCGATCACGGGGCGTGAGGCCGCCGAGGGCATGTATGGCCGCAAGGGCTGGGTGGCGCACCACAATGTGGATCTGTGGCGGATGGCCACCGTGGCGGGTGAGGACGCCAGTTGGGCTTGGTGGCCCTTCGGCGGGTTCTGGATGGCAGCGCATCTGTGGGAACACTATGCGTTCACCCTGGACAAGGATTTCCTGCGAGAGGTGTACCCGGTGCTGCTGGGCGCTGCGGAGTTTTTGTGTGACTATGTGGTGCTGGACCGCAACGGACACTATGTCACCGCGCCGAGCACATCACCCGAGAACAAGTTTTTTATCGATGGGTCCACCATCAAGGACGTGCTGCAGTCGGTGGAGGCGGGCAACCGGTTCTCCGCCAACCGGGGCGATGTGTCGGCCATCTGCCGCGCGGCCACCATGGACCTGGCGCTGATCCGCGAGGTTTTTCGCAATGTGGGATCCGCCGCCGCGATCCTGGGCGAGAAAAACCCGCATCAGGCGCGGATGGACGAAGTGCCGGCGCACCTGCAGCCGTTTGGCATCGGCAAACACGGCCAGCTCATGGAATGGGAGGAAGATTACGAGGAATGTACGCCTGGCATGGGCCATGTGTCGCACATGTACACCGTCTATCCCTCTTCGATCATCAACCTGGATGACACACCGGCGCTACATCATGCTGCACGCGTGTCCATGCTGTGGCGCATGGACCACGGGAGCGGCCAATCGGCCTGGCCCGGTGCGTGGAACCTCTGTCTCTTCGCACGGTTTGGCGACGCCGAACTGTGTGAGCGCACCAACCGCCACATGCCAAACAGGCTGGGCGCGAACCTGCTACTGCGCGAGCATCTGCAGATCGACGCTGTCTGCGGCTGGGGCGCGGGCGTAGCCGAGATGCTGCTGCAGAGCCACGCAGGCCGCGTGGATCTGCTGCCCGCACTGCCGTCGGGCTGGCGCGAAGGCAAGGTGCGCGGGTTCCGTGCGCGAGGCGGATACGCAGCGGATTTTTCTTGGGCTC
>JAVBTW010000060.1:0-5115 GCA_031555975.1 Eubacteriales bacterium | reverse complement strand
TGACGGTGATCAGGATGTTGATCACGCCGCACAGGAATACCATGGCCAGCGCCTGCTGCCAAGTAAAGCCCAGGCCGAAACACACAGTGTAGGTGAAGAACGCGTTCAGGCCCATGCCCGGCGCCTGCGCATACGGAACATTGGCGAACAACGCCATGACCAGCGTGCCCGCGACAGACGCGAAGATCGTCGCGAGGAACACCGCGCCGTACGGAATGCCCGTCTGTGACAGCATCGCGGGATTGACGAACAGGATGTAGGCCATCGCAAAGAACGTGGTCAACCCCGCGATGATCTCGGTGGACACCTTGGCATTGTACTGCTTGAGCTTGAAGAATCTCTCCATACAAATCCCCCTTTATTGTGTGGTCCCCGTCACGTTCAGTTCACAAGATTGCCATTTTCTGTGTAACACAATCAGTATATCTTAACGCTGAAGAGATTGCAAGCAGAATTCACCGGCGGTTCGGGCCGCGGCATTTCGGTCAGCCAAAAGAAAAAGCCGGGGCGGATCATCATGTCCATCCCCGGCCCTGCGCATCGGTCGCCGCGTCACTCCGTGTAATTGTCGAAATAGCCCTGCACCAACACGATGGGCGTTCCCTTGTCACCGCTGCCGCTGGTCAGGTCGCACAGGGATCCGATCAGGTCCGTCAGCCTGCGCGGCGTGGTACCTTGGCTGGCCATCTGGCCTGTGAGGTCCGCGTCCTTCTGACTGATGTAGTCTTTGACGGCCGCCTTCAGCGCATCGCCGCTCAAGTGCTTAAAGTTGTTGTCGGCCAGGTATTTGAGCTTCACTTCGTTGGGCTGGCCGATCAGGCCAGCGGTAAAGGCGGGTGAGACGACCGGATCTGCCAGCTCCCAGATCTCACCCACCGGATCCTTGAACGCGCCATCGCCATAAATCATGACCTCGACGGTCTTGCCAGTCCGGTCCTGGATCATCTTTTGAATGCAGTCCACCACGGGCTGGCATTCGCGCGGAAACAGCTTCACGCTCTCCTCGGTGGCCTTGTTGGAACCCAGTAGGCCGTAGTTTTCGTTGTAACCGCTGCCCTCCACCGAGGCCGCCAGTATGTCGGTCAGCGAGTACACGGTCTGTGCGCCTGCGGCCTTCAGCAGTCGCATGGAACGCGCGCGCGTGTGAATGTCACAGCACAGCACGGATTTCGTGTAGCGCAAAATCTGCCGGCAGTCATTGGCCAGGATGAGATCGCACGCGCATCCCTGTGCCTCCACGAGCGACCGGTAGTATTCAATATAGTCAACGCCAGTGAACTTGTGCTTCACAGCGCCGAACAGCTCGCGAAACCGGGCCTCTGTCAGCACATCCGTCCAGGGATTGACGCCCTTTTCGTCGAGTTCGTCCAGCGAGATCAGGTGGTTGCCCACCTCATCGGACGGGAAGCTGAGCATCAGCACGATTTTTTTGCAGCCCTGGGCGATGCCCTTGAGGCACATGGCGAACCGGTTCCGGCTCAGGATTGGGAAGATGACGCCGACTGTTTGGTCTCCGAACTTGGCCTTGACGTCCGCCGCAATCTGCTGCGTGGTTGCATAGTTGCCCTGCGCGCGGGCCACGACTGCCTCGGTAACGGCGATGATATCATGGTCGCGAAGCGCGATGTTGGCGCTGCGGGTTGCGTTTACAACACTGTCGACCACGATGCCCGCGATGTCGTCGCCGCTGCGGATGATGGGCGCACGGATGCCCATCGAGACCGTTCCGATCAAACGTTCCATTGGTATACGCTCCTTTTGGGGCTGAAAAAGCCCTTCCAACGGATTATTATATCACGCGTGTCCTGATTGCGCAAGGTTTTCCGATGCGAAACGGAAAATGTGTGGAAACAAGAACCATATGCCGGACAGCAACGTCCTAAGAACGAAGGCATGCCGTACCTGACTTGTACAGAAACCGAGGTGATTCCCCTTGACGAGCGACCAATTCGCAGCGCGAGCGCTGGCGATGAAGGAAAAGATGTACCGCGTGAGCTATGGGCTGCTGCGTGACGCCGCTGACCGGGAGGACGCCGTGGCAGAAGCCGTGCGCAAGGCGCTGCTCAAGCGCGGCAGTCTGCGCGACGAATCGGCCATGGAGGCATGGCTGATGCGCATTTTGATCAACGAATGCTACAGCCTCGGCCGCAAGAAGGCGCGGGAACTGCCCATGGCGGAGATCCCGGACCGCATCGCCCCCGAAAGCGCGAACGCGGAACTGCATGACGCGATCCTCTCTCTGCAACTGGATCTGCGCGCGCCGGTGATCCTGCATTACATGGACGGCTACCCGTTGGAGATGGTGGCGCGGATGCTCAATGTGCCGCTGGGGACCGTCAAAACCCGACTGATGCGCGCAAGAAAGCAACTCAAGATCGCGCTGACTGAGGAGGTGTGACTTGTATGACAAACCAGGATTTTGAACGTGCATTCGGCTCGGCGCCCCAGGGATTCGAGGACGCCATCCGGCGCGGGCTAAGAGAAGACAGAAGGCGGACTGCGATAAAAACCAGCCGCCGCGCGCTGCTGATCGCGGCGCTGATCGCGGTGCTGATGTTCGGCGTGGCGTTCGCGGCCACCAACGGATTCGGGCTGCTGAACCTGCTCTCCCAGCGGTTCCAGACGCCCGACGCGGCGCAAGAGTGGGTCCAAACGCCCGCACCGCAACAATCAAACCCGCTGGACCGCATCGCGGCCACCCTCGAGCAGGCCATCACCGACGGCGAAAAGGTGTATTTCACCGTGCGCATCGCCCCGAAACCGGGCGAGAAGTTGCTGCTGATGAACGACATGGACGATTCGCCTGGCGCGCGCTTTCCGCTGTCGGACGACAGCAATCCGGTCACGTTCCGCGAAGTGGCCGAGCGCGAAGGCAAGCAACTGCTGGTGGCCGTGCCGGGCGCGGCCTGGACCGGCGACTGCAAGACCTATCGCGGCGAGATCATCGGCGAGAAGCGCGACGGCGATGCGGTGGTGCATGCACGCGCCGTGGACTGCCTGCCGGACGAGGACGGCAAGGTGCGGCTGTCTGTGGAGGTGCGGGTCTATAGCCCCGACGACCCATCGCCAACCAAACAGACCACCACCCTCACCGCGACTCTGGAAAATACCGGCGAGCTAAAGGCCTACCGCTGGAAGAACCCGGCCAAAATGAAGGCGCTGGGCATCCAGCTCACCGAGGTGCGCATCACGGACAGCGCCATGACGCGCTCGGTGGAGGTGCGGTACAAGCCGCTGAAGGGCCATGAACAGGAGTACGCAAAGGCGGACTGGTACAGGTGGCTGGAGTTCTTTGACGAGCAGGGAAAGCTGATCCCAGCGGTCTTTGGCGGCACGATGGACAAGAAGGGCGACACCTACGTCCAGTGGACGGCCTTGCCCGCGACCAGCTCTGACAGCTTCATCATCGGCACGCGGATCGAGTCCGACGATTGGGAAAACGTGAGCGGCGAGAACCTGGTGCGGCTGAACCTTCAGAATGCGGAAAAGGTGGACATCGAGTCGATCCTCGAAAAGCGCCGCGCGAAGCTTTCGGCCGAGGCTGAAAAGAGCGCCAAGGCCAGCGCCGACTACGAGCGCGAGGCCAGCGCCACGCCCAAGCCGCGCCCAACAGCCATGCCGGCAGTGAGCGCCACCGGCTGCGAGATCCCGCTGTTGCGCAACTACGACACGGCGTACGCGGGCGTCCGGGACCAATTGGAGGCCATCGCCATGCCCGTGAACCAGACCGTGAAGGGCAAGAGCGCCGCGCTGACCATCGATCAGCTGGTGATGTCGGACAAACAGATTCTGGTGTTCTATTCAATCAAGAGCAAGAACAAGATCCTGCGCGGCGGCGAGGTGTCGCTCGGAGGTTCGGGCGTTGACAAGGTTCCGTATTTCGACATCACGTTCGACGGCGAGAACCCGATGGCGACGGAGCGCAGCTTCACCGCGTCGTTTGGCAGCAACCAACAGTTCTGGCTGGACGATTACAACGAGGTCGGCTGGACGCGGGGCAGTTGCTGGGGTGCGCCGGGAGAATCTGTACCGGAAAAGGGCTGGTTGACCATCAAGGCGCGCCAGTTCGGCGGCGGGTTGACGCTGGACCTGGCGATGGACAGGACGCCGTCGCTGGAGCGCGTCGCGGAACTGGACCTGGACGCATTTATCCCGATGAAAGACCATACGGATCTGGGCTTGACATTGAAGCACTTATCCATGTCCCCGGCGATGAACACGTTGTGGACCGAGGAGGACGAGATCGGAGGCGGCGGGCAGGCGCTCCTCATCAGGGATGACCGGGGCAAGAGCCTGACCGTCGCGCACCAGTATTCGCCGTCTGTGGATGCCGCGCCGGACCGACCCAAGCGGGTGACCGGATTGGTGGAGTTTGTCGGCGGGCTGGACAGCAAGGCGCTGACCCTGGTGCCCATCGAGCCGGCGATGCCGGACGAGGATGCGGGGCGGTCCGTGGTGCTGGTGCCGGTGGACGCGCCGCTGCCGTATACGGTGCAGCACGGGCCAGGGGTCATGACGGTGATCCACGAGATCAGCCTGACCACCACGGGCATGGCCGTGCGCTACAAGACGGACCTGCCGGATGGCATCAACAACATGGGGTTTGTGAAGAGCGAGCAGGGCGAGATTTACGAGGATGAGCCCAGCATCCGCGTGGAGCCGACTCCAAAGCTGGACTGTGCGACGGGGATCTGGACGTTCAGCGCGAATTGGGTGCCTCAGAAGGGCGCGAAGGAAGGGGAACGGGTTCCGGCGGCGCTGATAGATGGACTGAAGTTCCTGCGGTTCGATGGCGCGGAATGGGCCGCGGATGAGGATCGTGCGGTGGTGGTGCCGTTGCGCAACTGAAACAGCAGCGCTGAGCGTGCGTCCGCCCGCGTCGCCAACCCCAGGGGACTGCGCACAACGACGCTCCCCCACCCCGTTGTCATCCCCCTGATGTCATCCCCCTCCGCTGTCAACTCTCCTTGGTGTCATCCTGAGCGCAGCGAAGGACCACCCCCCACAGAGGCGACGCACCCCAGGCCAACAGGATACGAGGCCACCCGGGGGGGGGGGGGCGAGGCGGGGGGCAGCCGGAACACAGTTAGGGGGGGGGCAGGGGGGGACGCCACC
>JAVBTW010000199.1:0-13262 GCA_031555975.1 Eubacteriales bacterium | reverse complement strand
GAAGTGACCGCCGCCATCGCGTTGGGGAATGTGAACGAACCAGCGGTCATCGACTGCATGCTGACGGAAGACACTTTCGCAAGTGATCCCTCGCCAACGTCAATCGTGTTCAACGGAGCGCCATCCAGGGTCAGCTTCGTCGCGGCCGTCAACGAATTCGAACCGATCTGCAGCGTCGCTAAGTCCGCAGCGCCAGCCACAGACAGCGCGCTCAGCTTCGTCAGCGAATCATTGCCGACAGAAACTTCATTGACATAGGCCCCGACGTTAAACGTGGTCGCCGCGATCAATGAGCCATTGCCCACTGTGACCTTCTCGATCTGCGAAGCCATCAGGCTCAGATTGTACGTCGCGTATTTGTTCATGGCGTAGTCGCCAACATGGAACGCCTTCACCGTGGCCGTGTTTTTGATGATCAGATTCGTCATCACCGGCACGGAGTTGTCCGCAAACGTGATCGAGCTCACAATGGGATTGTCAGACATATCCAGGTTGACCAATGCCTTCAGGCAATTGCCCGGAACGACCACATTCTCGATGCTCAACCCCATCATGTTCAGCGTCGTCAGACCCGGCAACGCATTGTCACCCAAAAAGTCCAGGCTGGTCAGTCCGCTCTTTGAGATGTTCAGCGTCTGCAGATTTTTCAATGCGTCAGCGCCTAGGCTCAGCGAGGTCAGCGCGCTATTGGTCATCGTCAGTGTGCCCGTGGCGCCAGGCAGCGCGTTGGCGCCGAACCCGACCGTTGAGGCCGACACCTTCGACAGATCCAGCGAGGTGAGTCCGGGCAGCGCGTACGAGCCGAAGTATAGTGTGCTCACGCTGCCAAAGCTCGGCGCCGTCCATCCTTTGCCCACGCAACTGTCGGCGCTTTCCCCATCCTCAAATCGGACATGGGAGATGGTGGCCTTTGTGGTGTTCAACGTGGGGAGGCTGGCCAGCGCGCCCGCACCGATGGACAGGGTGTTCATCTGGCCGTTGAGATCCAGCGCCTTCAGGCTGCGCAGCGCGTTAGCGCCAATCGTCAGGTCCGGAACGCCCGTCACATTCAGCGTTGTCAGACCCGGCAGCGCGCCCGCCCCGACCGTCACGCTCGACGCGCCCGCCACGTTCAGCGCGGACAGACTGGGCAGTGCACTGTCGCCGATGTCCAGCGACAAGCCCAGTCCGCTCAGATCCAGGCTGGTCAAACCGGAGAATACACCCTCATAGATCGGGAAGCTGGTGACATTCTGGCCGGACAGGTTGATGCTGTTCAGCCCGCCCATGCGCGACAGGTAGTCGGTGTAGTGCATGTCGTTCGCGCCCCATGCGGCCGGGTTAAACTCCGTGACCGACTGCGCTTGTTCCACTGTTACCTGTGTCAAATCGCCGTCCGCTGCCAGCAGGCTGCTCAGATACGCGAGCGTGTTCGGCTCGCTGGCTGACAGGTTCATATACTCATTCGCCGTCAGGAACGATCCCTCGATCATCTCAGGCAGATCTTCCAGGGCATAGAGGTCCATGAGGCCCTCTTCTGTGCCCTGAATGATCAGAGACTCTACATCCGTGACGATTGTACTGTCGTGCAGATTGCCGTCCGTGCGCTGTGTGTTCCCCTCACCAGTAGTCTCCGTCGTTTGCGTGGGTACCGGCGTTTGCGTGGGTTCGGGGCTGTAAGGCGGCACCGTCGATTCCGCATTGCTCTCCCCTTCATCGGAAAGGGACTCGTCATCCGCCTCGGGGCTCGGTTGGGGATGCCCGTCTCCGAAAAACTCCAGAGCGCCAGAAGCCGATTTGGGCTGGGCCCCTGAATAGAGCAACTTCGGCAGCGCGCTGGTTCCGGAATGGTTCGCTGCAGGCGCGACCACGACAGGCGCGTCCGAGGTGGCAGGAGCGTCGGGCGCAGCCGTCGCCGCAAGTGCGACCGAAGTCTGTTTTGGGCTCGTTTTTTCTTGTTCATTTCCGACCGAAGTCTGTTTTTCATCAGTGTTTGTGGTGTTGATTCCGACCGAAGTCTGTTCTTGGATTTCCGGGATGGCGGTGTTTCCGACCGTCGTTTGTTCAGGGGCTTCCGCGCCGTTTGCGCTTTCGACCGGAGTCTGTCCGGTGACTTGCGCGGCTTCCGCCTCGAATACGGGCACCTTTTCGGCCTCATCGGCGTTCTGGACGCGCTCGATGATCACGCCTACGTTCATGCCGTCCACACGGGTGCTGTTCTTGGCGATTTTGAAGGATTTGGTGCGCTGCGTGGAAGGATCGAACGCGGAATTGCCGGAGCGCATCCGGGTCAAACGCTGCCCGTCATCCAAATGCACCTGCAGCACATACTTGCCTGGCTTCATGCCCTCGAAGCTGAACCCTCCATTGGCAGCGGAGGTGGTTTCCATCAAAGCAACATAACCGTCGCCGAGCGGCGTCTCTGCTGAGATGATCTCCACCAGTTCGGCCTGCGCGGATGCAGCGCGCTCATCATCTTGCTCCGTGCTGGTTTTCGGCTCGACCGTGGGCTCAGGCGTCCCAACCGCCTCTGAGGCGGCGTTGCCCGCCGCATCCGGCGTCGACGCATCAGGCGTTGACTCAGCGTCCGCTGAGCGCCCCAGCAGCGTCAGCTTTACGCCGGACAGCACGGGCTCACCCTTGTCCTTTCGCCCGTCGCCGTCGACATCGCTCCATGCGATGCCAGAGACGTGCGCCTTTTTCGCGGCATCGCGAGCGGAACTCGCGTATGCCACAGTTGGCCCATCTCCGATGGGCAGCGCTCCGAGCGACTGCGCCAACAGCGACACGCTCAACAGTGTGCTCAGCAACCACTTACTCGATCTTTTCATCTTTTTTTCCCCTATGCTTTTTGTAATATAGGCATACCTTCACAACTTCTTACCATGATCTAATTTACCAGATCCAGGTTACGGATCGAGTTACATTCATCAATCCAAAAAAGAAAATTTTTGAATCCTTGCGCCTCCCGCACGAATCCCGCGACCAGCGCGCATTCGCGCTCGAGAAAACGCCGAAATGTCAAAGTAAACAGCGCGAGTAGCCGCGAAATTGGCTTTACAAACCCAGCTTCAAACGGAAAATATCGTGTTCCCTTCGTTGCTTTCATCGCTTGAGTGTGATTAACAACCTGTGTTTTACATCCGTTACGCGCGCCACCTGAAACCACATCACACAGCTAACCCAATACCCCATACATGTAACCTGAACAACCAATGCTTTCGCCCTTGTACGTTCACCGAAACCGGGCGAAGCCGCAATTTCAGACGCACAAGGGCGAAAACTGTAAATCCAGATCGTGAAGTAACGTTGGATGCTGGTTGGTGAGCTGAATATTCGTCCAGGTGCGCTTGCAGAAACCGAAGGCGTAGCAGCACTATATCGAGTGTTTTTGCAGGCGTACATGGGCGGTAATGCAGCCGTCAGCAGTGATCGAATGGATCAGTGCTGACCTAGATGTCGTATACGCGTTGATCGTCGATGTGCACACGGGTACCTGTTCTGGATGACACATAACAGGCCAGAACCATTCGCAAGCTATCCCGCGCTTCATAGACTGAGCAGATGGGCGGACGCTTGCCATGCAGAAAGTCCGCAAACGGCAGCGCTTGCGCGCAGAGCCTGTCCCTGTGTACGGGCGGCGTCGCAATTTGGCTGTCTGTCCAATCCGCTTCTCCATGGATCAGCCATTTCAAACCCGGCAGTCCTTCCGCGCGCGGCACCGAAGTCGAGACCGCGTCGCCAAAGTACTGCTGAACGGTCCCCTTTGAGCCGTACACTTCTGTGGTGATCTCGGAAGCCGTGCACGTAAAGTAGCAACTGATTTCGGCGATCAGTCCGTTTCCGTACTTGAACAATGCGACGCCATTGTCGTTGGCGACCTTCGTGTTGTGGGCCGTCGTCATCTCGCACATCACAGTCTCCGGCACACCGAAAAGCCAGTTCAGCATGTCAATCGGGTGCGCGCTGTCATCGGCAAAGATGTCCCGGTTCAGCTCTCGATTCGCGTGCCATGTGTGCTCAAACCCGTCCCAAGTGTGCGTCGATAATGCGTGACGCCGGCGATACATGAGCGTCTTGCCAATCGCCTCGCTCTTGATCAACTCCTTGATCTTGATGTTCTGCGGATCGACCCGCATCTGATATCCCAGCGTAAATGGTACACCGTTCCGCTCAACAGCGGCAACGATCCGGTCAGCTTCGGCCATCGTCAACGCCATTGGTTTGTACATGATGATGGCCTTTTTCGCATCCGCCGCCATCTCAGCCAGCTCGGCATGGTACTTCGTCTCTGAGGAGATGACCACCGCGTCGATCTCGGGGTCGGACAGAATGGCGTCCTTTGAAGGCGCAACCGCAATCCCCAGTGCATCGCAGTTCACTTTCGCCCGCACAGGATCCGCATCCCAACCGGATACCATCTCAACGCCGTACTCCGGATGATCCCTCCATTCACCGCCGTACGCAAGCACATGACCATGAGCCAATCCCAGAATGCCCACCTTTTTCATCGACGCAATCTCCTTTCGCCATGACAAAATCAGGACAAGCGCAACCCGTGATTCTACACTACATTATACGGGTAATGCGCCGCAACCGCAACGCCCGATGCAATACAGGCACAATTGTCATCGCACACACAGAAGCACAAGGCCATATCGCTATGGCGACACCGCCTCCCCGCCAAAGGGTGCGGTCCGGCAACCATGAGCGGTGAAAGGCTGAGTGTGCCCGTCAGCGTTGTCCCGGATAAACCGGCACCCACACGCACATGTCGCTGGGGCCGCGATTCGCGAACGCATAATAAGGAATGAATGTCAACGGAACGGCCTCAACCGTCGCCTCCGCCAAGGGCATATACAGCGCCCTTTGCAACGCCCGTCGGTACCCTGCCGCCATGACCACAGGCATCCCATATTCCGGCGCGTCCATCAGCCTCCAGTCCAGCTTTGGATCGACCGACAGTTGCCCCATCTCGCCCTGGTTGTCCACATTCTCCAAGCAGTACACCACAGGGCCGCGCATCAGCGCCGCGCGCCCAACGTCCGCGTGTACCCTCGGGTCCGCCTGGTAGAGCGTTGGCGGCATGTCGAAGTTCAGCGTTATGATGAATGCATCGCTGTCACATGCCACCATCAGATACCCCTTTTCGACAGGCCCGGATACATTCGCCTCGTACTTCGCGCACCAGCCCGGAACACGCAACCCAATCATCAGCCCTTTTGCGCCATCAATCCTGATCTCCACCCGACCCTCAGCCGGATAATTCGTGCGTTGCGTGAGCCGCACGGACCTGCCGTCCACGTCAAACGCAGCCAAACTCGCCATGTAGTGATGCACATACAACGCAGCTGCATTCGCGGTGTACAGGCAGTCCGCGATCGAAGCCACGAACCGCGCGATGTTGGGCGGACAGCACGAGCAACTGAACACTTCCACCCGTTCCACGATCGGCAGCACCTCGCCATTGTTTACCGACGCGTCGCGCCCAATCCGCGCAAGGTCGACCTCCAGCGGGTTTTCATAAAAGAACTTTTTGCCGTCCAGCGACGTGCTGGACAAAAAACCATTGTACATCGCGCGCTCAGCAGCGTCGGCATACACACCATCCACGTCCATCAACAGCATCCGCCGCGCGAACATCACAAGCGCAATCGCCGCGCAGCTCTCCGTGTATGCGGTCGCGTTCATCAGGTCGTAATCGACCGTGAACGCCTCGCCATAGCGCGAACTGCCCACGCCGCCGGTGATGTACATTCGACGCTCGGTCACGTTTATAAACAGTGTCTTGCAGGCCGAAAGCAGCGCCTCGTCGTGGTAGCGCAGTGCGATGTCCGCCATGCCTGCGTACAAATATAACGCGCGCACACTGTGTCCTTCGGCCGTCGTCTGCTCGCGCACGGGCAGATGGTCCTGGGCATAGTTCGGCTTTGCGAACTCGTATTCCGGCTCTGGCTGCTGGCCGCGCTGATCGATGAACCACTTGGCCAACTCCAGATAACGCGGCTCGGCCGCCTCCTCAGCAAGCTTGACCAGCGCCAGTTCGATCTCCTCGTGCCCCGGCGTCTTGAACGCGGCGGAAGCTTCTGTCTTGAACACCCGCTCAATCAGATCCGCATACTTACACATCAGATTCAGGAACTTAGCCTTTCCCGTTGCGCGCTTGTAAGCGACCGCGGCCTCAAACAAGTGTCCTGCGCAGTACAGCTCGTGCTCTGTTCGCCGCTGAAACCGTTTCTCCGGTTCGATGACCGTGAACCACACATTGAAGTAGCCATCCGCCGCTTGATGCCGCTCGATCAAGTCCACCAGCCCGTCGCAAAACGCCTCGATCTCAGGCCTCGGGTCTTGACCCATCACATACGAGGCGGCCTCCATCCATTTCGCCACATCGCTGTCGTAGAAAATGTGCGGCTTGTTGGGCATGCCGTCCTTCCAATTAAACTGAAACGCGTCGAATCGGCCCGTCTGCTCGAACTGTCTCCGAACGGCTTCCAGTGTCACATCCGCGTTCAGCCGCTGGCGCGCGCCCCAAAATCCGCCGTCCAGCTTGACCTGCTCATGCGAGATTGCCCTGTCTCGGTTCATGAATGAAAACCTCCTCCGATCGGTACATGCAGCGGGAGGCAACCATCGGACTCTCGCATAGGAAAGTGGCCAACGGTTGCCTCCCGACTCGGCTATAAGGCTGTGGTTTACTTGGTCACGACGACCTGGGTCAGCATGACCTGGCCATTGGCATCCATGATCACGTTTCCGCACACCGCGTCAGCGTAGATCGCGTAGGTGGAGGCGTGGAACAGCGGGATCATACCCGCGTCTTCCTGGACCAGCACCTTTTCGGCTTCCTGCAACATGTGGATGCGCTCCACGTTGTCGATCTTCACCATCGAATCGTTGTACAGCTGGTCAAACTTCTCGCTGGAGTAGCGGCCCGCGTTGATGAAGTTGCCCGACACAAAGATGGACAGCATGTTGCTGGCATCGAAGTAGTCCGCGCCCCAGTTCTGGGGCGTGATGTCGAAGTTGCCGGCATCGCGCAATTCTGTCATGGCGGCGGGCTCAACGGAGGTCAACTGCACGGTGATGCCCAGCGCTTCCCAGCAGGCCTGTAGGTATTCGCAGATCAGCATGTTGTTGGGGTTGTTGGCGTAGGAGATCTCGAGCACGGGGAAGTTCGCGCCGCCCTCGAAGCCAGCCTCGGTCAGCAGCGCCTTGGCCTGCTCCACGTCGGAGGCGAACAGATCACCGGCCTCGGTGCGGAAGTCCGCTTCGGACGTGCTGCCTGGGAAACCATGGCCGACGTAAGACACGGCGGGCATGCGGGTTCCGTTGAACAGGGTGTTGGCCAGATAATCGCGGTCCACAGACAGCAGCAGCGCCTTGCGGACGCGGGGGTCAGAGTAGGGCTCTTTCTGGGTGTTGACCAGCAGGAACCCGGTGTGGAGGCGCGGGGTGGCATGATACAGCCCCTTTTCCTGCAGGCTCGTCGCCTCTTCAGACGGGAAGTCAAAGATCATGTCCACATCGCCCGTGGTGACCATGCCCAGCGCGGTGTTGGTGTCGTCCGCCAGCTTGACCACGATTTTGTCGGTCTTGACGTTGGCGGCGTTCCAATACTCGGGGTTCTTCTCCAACACAATCTCCTGCTCCTCGTCGCAGGCGGTCATCTTCATGGCGCCGTTGGTGATGGAGGTCTCGACATTCCATGCCCAATCGCCGTTGCCGGTCTCAGAGGTGATGGTGTCAGCGCGCAGCGGGAAGTAGGTGGTGTAGCACAGCAGCGCGTCAAAAAACGCGCACACCTGCTCAAGCTGGATCTCGAGGGTGTAGTCATCTTTGGCAACGACGCCCAACTGATCCACAGCCATTTCGCCCGCGGAGATGGCCGGGCCGTTCTTCAGGAACCGGCCGTAATCGTTCATGTAGGTGGAGGCAACCTCGGGGTTCACAAGGCGCTGCATGCTGTACACGTAGTCGCCCGCGACCACCGGCTTGCCATCGGACCACTTGGCGTCCTGGCGCAGTTTGAACGTCCAGGTCAGACCGTCTTCAGACACTTCGACGGACTCGGCGCCCGCCAGTTGAAAGCCGGTCTCGGTGTAGCTGTACAGGCCCTCGCGCATGACGCCCAGCAACTGCGCGCCTGTGGAACCCGCGTTCCAGTGGATGTCCAGGTTCGGCTTGGTACCCATGGAGATGGTGAACACATTCTCGCCCTCGGCGACCGCGGGCATCGCGGCCATGGAGAACACCAGCATCAGGGCCAGTACCAGAGACAGAAATTTGCGCATGAAACAACCTCCTATTATGATGATAGATCGTGTTTATCGTCACGGCTCACGCCGCGGATAACGTATAAACCCAGCCACTCCCGTGAGGCAGAGGTGGCCCGTCAGGCCGGAGGGGATTCGCCCAGACATCGATCGATTTGCACCGCGGTTTCCTAGATGATTTCCGTATACCTGTGGCATGCCACGAAGTGTTTTTCGCTGACCTGCTCCATCGTGGGCGGGGTGCGCTGGCAGATGTCCTTTGCATAGGGACAGCGTTGGCAAAACACGCAGCCTGCGGGCGGGTTGATGGGGCTGGGCACGTCGCCCTGCAGCACCTGGCGCTTTTGGGCGCGGCTGGTGTTCGGGTCCGGTACCGGAATGGCCGACAGCAACGCGCGGGTATAGGGGTGCAGCGGGGTCTTGTACAGTCCTTCGCTGGTGTTGGTCTCCATCACATGGCCCAGGTACATGACCACAATGCGCTGAGAGATGTGGCGCACCACGGAGAGGTCATGGGCGATGAACAGAAATGCCACGCCCGTGTCCTGCTGCAGATCCATCAGCATGTTGATGATCTGCGCCTGGATCGACACGTCCAGCGCCGAGACCGGCTCGTCGCAGATCAACAGTTCGGGCTGCACGACCAGCGCGCGCGCGATGGAGATCCGCTGGCGCTGGCCGCCGGAAAACTCGTGTGGGAATCGGGTCAGATGCTCCGCCCTGAGGCCGAGTGCCTGCACCTGCGAAAGAACGCGCTCATTGCGCTCCTGTATGGGCATGTCGGGGCGCTGGATGTCCAGCGGTTCGCCTACAATGTCACCCACCGACATGCGCGGGTCGAGGGAGGAATACGGATCCTGAAAAACCATCTGCATGCGCATCCGGTAGGGGCGCATGTCGCCGGTGGTGATGTCGTTGCCGTCGAAGATGATCTTGCCGCCGGTCGGTTCGTAAAACCGCATCAGCGTACGCCCAACGGTGGACTTGCCGCAGCCGGATTCACCCACCAGGCCCAGCGTCTCGCCGCGCTCAATGTCAAAGCTGACGCCGTCTACCGCCTTGACGGTCATGTTTTTTCTGCCTTTTCGAATGCGAAAGTGCTGCTGCAGGTCTTGTACTTCGAGTATCTTGCTCATGCCCTCACCGCCTGTTCATGCGCGCCGAGCGCGGTCAGCCAGCAGCGCGATTGATGCCCTTCGTTCGTGGTACAAAGATCCGGCCGCTTGCCGAGGCACAAATTCATGCATTCCGTGCAGCGCGACGCGAACGCGCATCCCGGCGGCAACATCATCGTGTCCACCGGTGTGCCCGTGATCGGCACCAGCCTCGTCAGCCCGCGCGCAGCGGCCGTTTCCGGCAGGCATCGCAGCAGACCCTTGGTATATGGATGCTCTGTGCGGTAGAACAGGTCGTCCACCGTGCCCGTCTCCATCAGTTGACCGCCATACATGACGTTTACGCGGTCACACAGGTCCGACACAATGCCCAGATCGTGGGTGATCATGATGATGGACGCGTCAATCCGGTTTTTCAGGTCCTTGAGCAACTCCAGAATTTGCGCCTGGATGGTCACGTCCAGCGCGGTCGTCGGCTCGTCCGCGATCAGGATGTGCGGGTTGCAGGCCAGGGCCATGGCGATCATCACGCGCTGGCGCATGCCGCCGGAAAACTCATGCGGATACTGCTTCACGCGCACTTCGGGCTGCGGAATGGACACCATGTCCAGCAGTTCGATGGCCCGTTTGAGCGCAGCCTGTCCCTGCAGCCCCATGTGCAGCCGCAGCGTCTCTGACAACTGGTTGCCCACGGTGTACAGCGGGTTCAGGGACGTCATGGGGTCCTGGAAGATCATCGCGACGTCCTTGCCGCGCACCTTGTTGAACTCTTTGAGCTTCATCTTGCCGATGTCCTGTCCGTCCAACAGGATTTCGCCCGTGATCTTGGCCGTGTCCGGCAGCAGCCGCATCACCGCGTTCATCGACACGGATTTCCCCGATCCGCTCTCCCCCACAATGCCCAGAATCTCGCCCTTTTTCAGGCTGAATGACACGTGCGTCACGGCGTGAACGACGCCTGACGGCGTGTGAAACTCCACGCTCAGGTCTTTGACATCCAAAATGTTCTTTGTCATATCATCCATTCCCTTGCTTCATTCGATGGGGACTCATGCGCCGGTCACTTGCGCATCCGGGGGTCCAGCGCATCGCGCAGCGCGTCACCGATCACATTGAAGCTCATGATGATCAGGCTCACCAGCACCGCCGGATAGATCATGTTTTGCGGATAGGACACGATGCCGTTCAGCGCATCGGAGGCCATGGACCCGAGCGACGGCACCGGCGCGGAAACGCCCAGCCCGATGAAGCTAAAAAACGACTCGGTCATGATCGCGCCTGGGATGATGGCCGTCAGGTTGATGATGATGATGCCCACGGAGTTGGGTAGTAGGTGCTTGGTGATGACCCATTTTGACGACGCGCCCATGCCCTCCGCGGCCAGCACGTATTCCTGGCGGCGGTTGGTGATCAGCGCGCCGCGCACCGCACGGGCCATGCCAAGCCAGTTGAACAGCGCCAGCACCAGAAAGATTGAGATCAATCCTGGCCCCAGCGACGCGAACGCGTAAAAGTTCTTGTTGGCCAACAGCGCCTTCATGGGTTCCCGGACGACCACCGACAAGATAATGATGATCAGCAGCGATGGCACTGTCATCATCAGGTCCACAAACCGCATCATGAGGTCGTCCCAGATGCCGCCCGCGTAAGCCGCGATGCCTCCGTATGTGATGCCGATCAACCCGACCAGAATCATCGTAACAAACCCGACCAGCAGCGAGATGCGCGTACCGAACATGACGCGCACAAAGATGTCGCGACCGAGCTTGTCAGTGCCGAACGGGTGGGTAATGGAAGGCCCTTGACGCACGTCCGTTGACTGGCTCTTGTAATCGAACGGAGAAATGATGGGGCCCAAAATGGCAGCCAGGATGATCAAGGTCAGCAGGCCCAGCATGAACAGCGCCAGCTTGTTGCGCGTAAACCGGCGCATGGCGTCCTGCCAGTAGGTCACTGGCGGCCGCATTTGGTCAATGGAGCCTTTGTCCGCTTCCGTGGCGGGCTTAAGTTCAGCCTCGACGATGCCGTACCGGCGAAGCGCCTCTTTGTCAAATGCCTGATTCATGTGCTCTTCGCCTCCCTACATCTTGATTCTCGGGTCGATGATGCCGTATAGCAGATCGACCACATAGTTGCAAAAGATCAGCAGCGCGCCGTACAGGATCGCCGTGCCCATGATCAGCGGATAGTCGCGCGACGCGATCGCGCCGACGAAGTACTTGCCCACGCCGGGAATGGCAAACACCTTTTCCACGACAAACGAGCCCGTCAAAACCCCCGCGATCATCGGACCGAGCGCCGTGATCACCGGCAACATGGCGTTCCTGAACGCATGTTTGAAGATGACCTTGAAATTGGACAGGCCCTTGGCCTTTGCGGTCTTGATATAGTCCTGGCCGGTGACATCCAGCATGGAGGTTCGGGTCAGCCGCGCCAAGGTGAACATCGACGACAGCGACATGCCCAGCACTGGCATGATGTACGACTTCCAGCTTTCGAGGTAAGCAACCGGCAGACACTGTAACCACACGCCAAACACCAGCATCATCGCGACCGTCATGATGAAGCTCGGAATGGACACGAAGAACGAGGCAAAGAAGATAAAGATGCGGTCAAACAGGGAATTGTGCTTGGTAGCGGCGATGGCGCCCAATGGAATGCCGATGACGATCGCCAGCGACATTGCGATGAATCCCAATTGCAACGAGATCGGAAACCCTTTGCGGATCATCTCAGTGACGGGCTTGCCGGCCTTCTCCACGATCGAGACGCCCAGATCTCCCTGCACCAAATTTTTAAGATAGTCGCCATACTGCACGATGATCGGCCGGTCAAATCCGTACTTGGCGAGCAAGCGCTCCACGACATCCTTCTTGACATTCTCACCCAAAAACGGGCCGCCCGGCACCATCTGCATCAGGAAGAATGTCAAAGTGATCATCAAAAACAAGGTCAACAAGGACGTAATAAACCGCCGAACCGCATAACGTAACATGTTCCACTCACCCACATCGACGAATTTGTCACCAGTCCGATGAATCAAGAAAAATCAAGGCAAGCCTGCGCTGCATTCGCCTTGATTTTGACTCGCATTTCACCATTTCGAATCTGATTATAGCACAATCTCCATACATTGTCCATACGCATTTCGCCATTTGACAGTCATTCACAGTTGGCGGAGGACAACGAGGGAGAGGACGTTCTCGGCAACGCCCTCCCCCACCCTGACCACCTGGAAACCCGGCGCGGCCTTTACATTGCTGTCCCGGCTCGCCTTGCATACTCCTCAAACAGGCGTATGTAGATCCGATACTGTTCCAGGGTCACGCCGGGCGGCGTCTGATGGTCCACCGACGGCAGGAAGCCGCCCTGCTTCATCACCGGCAGCAGCCGCTCAAACTCCGCGCGCATCGCGGCCTCGCCCTTGGGCATCACCATTTTGTCGTAGTGCCCGATAAACAGACACTTCGGGTGCTTGACCCGCAGCTTCTCCAGGTCCACGCCCGCCTGGCGTTCCAGCGGCAAGATGCCCTCGATGGCCGCCCGCTCAAACCAGGGCAGCGACATCGTTATGTCGCCATCTGAGTCGGTGATAATGCGCGTGCCGTGCGCTTTCAGCACCGGCGCCAGTCGCAGATAATACGGCAGCATAAACTCGTCAAACTGCGCCTCGGACAGCATCGGACCGTTGTTGTAGCTCATGTCCTCGAAATACGTCATGAAGTCAGGCGTCATCACGTCGTATACCTGCTCGAGAATGTGCAGGTTGTATTCCGTGATGTCGTTGTTGATCCGGTGCATCAATTCCGGCTCGTCATAAAACGCGAACAGATGGGGTTCGATGCCCAGGATCTCGCGCGGGCCCCAGAAAAAACCCACCAGGCTGATCCAG
>JAVBTW010000335.1:0-10976 GCA_031555975.1 Eubacteriales bacterium | reverse complement strand
CACATCTCACGGTGCGGGCTGCCCCCATTGCAGTGACGCTGGCCGGGCAGAAGTATCATTGTGCGAATGTGCGGGTCGTCGCCTACAGAGCCTGCCATGGCTCTTATACCGCATGGGTGTGAATCGCTCGCACTGGTAAGGCCAGTGGTCGTGGCGCACCTGCGACGTGGCTGTCCCTTCTCGGGGCCGCACATTGAATGTATCCGATTCGCCTATATGAAGTTGTCAAGGATCGGTCGAGGGGGAAGTCTGAAAATCCCCTTCACCTATAAGGACACTCAGAGGCCAAAAGTCAGGCCGTTTTCAGATATTTCCTCAAATTTTGCAGAGCGGCCTGAATGCTAATGCTGACCGATTGCTTCGAGACGCCTTCGCGCATGGCGATTTTTTCCAGCGTCATGCCATCAAAGAAATAGGCCCTGATGCGCCTGCGCTGTGCGGGGGTCTGCTTGGGGGCGGCTCTATTGATGCTGTGGTTGATGTTCTTGCCATCCAATGAAAGCGGCATCGGGGCCGGCATTTTTATCTCCGTTCTCCTGTTGTTTGGCGCTATCGTCTGCTTGGTCAGAAGCCGTCTTTCCGCCTACAGGAAGGATGCAAGGATCGACGAGACGACGGCAGCCGTCGCGATTGGGATACAAGAACAGCCGAACTTGCCGACCGGCTATACCTATCTCACGCCGGATATTTATAAGACGCTGTCCCGGGACTCATATCAGTTCCCGAAAGTACCGCGTTAGAGAATAAGGGGGGTTGTGTTGTGGCAAAGGCCATTCATGTGATTCGGTATCGCTATGTCTGTGAGCATTGCGGACAGCAAACAGACTGGTTCGATAAGCGCGTGGAAGCCGAAACGAACGTGTTGGGCACGGTCATTGAGGAAGGACTACCGGGTAGCCTTGGCAGACGCGCCGGTGGCGCCATCGCGAGCGATGAACTGCGCGCTGCGCTCAGAGGCTATAAGGACCGCGTAGCCGAAGGCAATTACACCTTTTTTGACGCAGGCGCAAGTTGCCCGAATTGCGGAAGACGGCAATCGTGGCTTCCGGTTCATGATGTCACATCCATCTCGCCAGGCGGCAGAGTTGCGTTATATGGGCTTGGTTTATTTGCAGTCGGCCTGGTCATATTCGCCATCGCGCTGGTTCTGACGATGGAATCATCGTCAAAGCTCGCGCAGACACTTGGCATGGTCATCGGCGGTGGATCACTCATATTCTTTCCCATCCTTGGTATTGCCAAAGCGGTAAAGCGGAATCGGCGCGATGCGCTTGGGAATCGGGTGCAGCAGCAAGCTGTAACTGTAAAAAATGCACCCGAAATTGATTGGCGGGAATGATCACGAAACCGAACTCGGAAGGATTGCTGTGGGCCTCGTTCGGCAAGCATGGATGAGCAGCGACTACGCAGAACGGCGGTGATGAAGGAATGGCTGAGTGGGATACTGATACTGTAGTGACGCTGGTAGGCAGCTTGATCGTCGCGGTTGCGGTGGGATATTTCGTCTGGTTTTTTCGAAAGCACTTTGGAATAAACAGTGGAAATGCCCCACATATGAGCGTCAAGAAAATCGCTAAAGTCAAAGATGAGCAGTCCCTGATCCGTTATATTCTCGCGCCTGATGCGACACTGGCAGTGCAGCAGGCGGGAATTGCCAAGCTGTCAAAGCCCGAATCGCTTGTGCGAATTGCCAGCGCGGTCAAGGACGATGCGGTTTTCCAAATGACCCTGGACCGGATTACGGACGACCAATGGCTTTGCGACGTGCTGGTTGGCTGCGATGGATCTCCGAAGCGGGCAAGGGCGTGCTGGATCGAATCAATAACCAAGAAACCATTAACGATGCTGCGATCAGGGGATCCCAATGTGCGCTGGATCAGGTGTCGGACCCGGATGTGATCATGCGGGCTGCGGTGATGGGCTCAGACACAGCGCTGTCGAAATTACATGGAGACGAAAGGCCGTCATTCGTCTACACAAAGGCCAAGGACAGCGGCGTCAAAGACAAGGCTTTCCGCCGCATTCAGAGCGAAGAGCTAAAAGTGGAGCTATCGCCACAGTATGCACATTCCTATGAATATCTGCTCAGAAAGCATGCGAATGACCCGGAGGCATTGCTCGATATCATCCAGGGCATGCCTGAGCATGCATCGCGATCAGAGGCACTGCAGAATGTGACCGACCCTGATGTGCTTGTGATGTTTGCAGTGCAAACAAGTAAACTGGATTTCCGCGATCAGGTTATCTGGCACATCGATGATCCCAATGCACTATACCAAGTATTTGTTCAATTAGATCGTAGCTGGCATGTTCAAACCCGAAAGGAGATCATTGATGGACTGAATGAGCCATCCGTGCTCGAAAAGATTGTCAGAGGCGACTATGATTTGAGTATACGAAAATACGCTGCAAACCGATATCTGTCCGTCAGCAACACGACACAGGCGGAAAAAGACGCACTGATCGAATACATGCTGGAGCAGGTCAGCTTGATCGACATGTTTGATGTTTTGCCGGCATCAATGCAAGCGAAACATGGGTTTACCAGAAGCGACAAAATCCAATACAACGGCGAGGATACGTTCAACATCCCAGAGGAATGGACAGAATATAACTATCAAGGCAAACTGCTGAATCCAAGGAGGAAGTAGACCGAAATAAACGCGATGCGCTGGGAAGCAGATAGCCACAGCAGGACACAACTGTGAGAGCGCGCCGGAGATTGAATAGCGCGAATGGCATATCGGGTATGTCAGCGGTCTGGGCATCACACTCGAAAGTGGAGATGAGTTCGCCGCCATCGGTCTTGTCGGGGTTCTCGATGTAGCTGGCACTGTCACGCAACGTTTTGGCGATGGTTCTGCCCATGCCCGCATGGATGGGCATCAACCGCGTTGTGGCCATGGGATCACCCCTTTCCTGTTGGGTGAAGCGAAATTACTCAAAAAGTACGCTCGTTTCTATGAAGATGAAGAATATCTGTATCATCAGCCATTAATAGGTGGAACACAATTCCATCCATTTTGTGTCTAATGAACATGAACCAATTGATGAAGGAGATGAAAACCATGCGCTTGAGGAGACCCTTCATGGCAATGATCTTGGCGCTGATGATGTGCGTTTTTCCGTTGACAGCACAGGCAGCGCCCACGGAAATGCTGACACTGGATGACGTGTACGAGCTATCAGAAAAAGGCGATGCGCTCACATTGCGCGACTTGGATGGATTCTACGGCGTGGACATCGGCTCAGGATTGATCGTCCAGGAATACCCGCTGGATGGGGGAGATTGCATGATGCTGATAGTCGGTGCCACGGGCATGGATCATCCAGTCATGTACGCTCGGTTGTTCAAGCAGGGGCTGCCTGGAGTGCATCTGGATGCAGATGACCCTCCGCTCTATGTGGACATCCGCAGCGGCGACATCGACGCCTATCTCAAAGGGGACACCGCTGGTCCGCTGGTCGAGGCATGTCTGGACATCATTCAAGTCTCACCGGCCTGGTCGTCCAATACGTGGGAATATACCGCGGCACACCCGGAAGAATGCAACAAAATCCGTGCGCTTTCCTACCACGCGCTGCCTGCGCTGTCGTCGATTTTGGAATCACAGGATGTAGGGCTGCGTGGTTTACTGGCGGGGATCTTTGCGGATGAAATCGTGACGAATCGCGTTGTCAGTTCCTTTGCGACACCGGAAACCTCCGCAATTGAAGCGCGCGCTAGGGCAGCGCTCATCGCTTATACTGGACAAAAATATGTCCCTTCCTTTGCTGGCTCCATGTCGAGATTGACGTTGAAAGATGAAGAAGGCAAGCCCGTCGTGTCACTGTGCAGACAGGCAAACTTCTCTGAACGAGGTGCTCGTTCGGGCACGCTGATCGAACTATATGGAGACAAGTCGTTGGAAATCTACGCGCTGGGCATGATGGAGGACAGTGACGAACCGGTGCTGATGTACGCGGGCAGCGCCACGGACGAAGAATACGAAACCGTGGAGCGGATCCTGAACGACGGCGGCTTCTTCGATTTGCCCGAGCGGATCGAAACCGGCGTGTTGGACGGGGACACGGTGACGTTGAGCGCCTCCACGACGGAGGGCGTACACACGGTCAGTGCCTACTCACCGGACGGAACGCCCTTCGGGGAGATCGTGCAGGGCATTGAAGCATTGCTCAGCGTGCATGAAAACCAGGCGGGCGAATGAGTGAATCCGGGTTGGTCATGCGTCTCTTTCGGCGATACGAGCCGTTATGAGCGCCATGGCCAACCCGGATCGTCTGGTTATAGCTCACAACTGTGGTTCGTCCGCCACGTTGAACGATGCAACAATTTCATCTGTCTCGCTGTTCAGCAGCGTGATTTTCTCCGGCGCAGCGGATGCGCTCAACTTGAACACCAGATCGTGCTCGATGGGCTTTGTGGAAAGCTCGCTGATCGCGCCGGAGCCGTGCAAGGTGAAGCTGTCCCAGGTCAGCGGATACGCTTCGCCTCCGGCCTCAATGACGGCGGAAATGGCCCCGACGTTCTGACCGTCCGGGTCTTTGAGGATCACGATGCCCTCGCCCCGGATCTTGACAAGGGTGCTTCCGTCCTCCGCGACCTCGATCTGATAGCCTGTGTACGTATAGGGCTGACCGTAGACCTCGCACTCCGCAGGGAACGCGCCCGCACTTGATGCGGCTGCAGCGGCATCATCCGCTGTCTTCGGAGGCTCTACCTTTTTACAGGGCACCGTGTATTCAAACATGCCACTTCCCATCGTGGTGCGTACATCCAATGTCAGTACGCCGTCCGAATACGCATAGGTGCCCTCGCAGGCGACAATGCCCAGCTTGTTGTCCTCCGGGATCTGAACCGAAAAGGTCTCCGAGTCCACCAACAGGGAAAAATCATAGCTCTCGTGATAGCCGCTCTGCTCAAAAGTATAGGAGCCAGCGCCGTCCACGGCCACGGTGAAGGACAAGTTGATGTTGCCAGTGCTGCCCATCCACTCACCGACATATTCCTCCGGGACAGATGCAGCACTCGCGGTGGGAATCAGCGTCACCGACAGTACAAGAACCAGCATCAGGATCAGTAACTTCTTCATAGACAATCCTCCTCACATTTTCCTCACGTCTGTTCCGCTTCACAGCGCGATTGCACATTCACTGTGTTGTTACTGCCGGCATCTCTTTCAGTGCCGCCAGGACAGTCTCAGCCGCCAGCGCCTGTTCTTTGTACTTTTTGCTCCCCGTCCATAGCCCGACAGTAATGAAGGGGATGTCCAGGCTGGGCGTGGTCTCACCCTTCAGCTCAACGCGGATCAACAAGCTACTGACCATTGCCTTCGTTGCTTTCCTGGCATTCGTGACAGGTTGGCCATCCTGCATAAGTGTGCACGACGCCACACTGCGACAGCGCAAGACGTGTGTTTCCTGACCTTCAAACGGGCGCGTAGGGTCAACGGCGAACCACATGCCGGTGTATTGATCAATGTAGAGGATGTCGCAGACATTTTCGGTGATGCAGAAACCGCTACCGGGCAATCGCTCCTTCACATGGATGTCGTTCAGATCAGCAAAGCGCTTTTGCCGATCTCCGTTCACGATTGCGCGAAGCAAGACAATGAGAAAGTAGCCGCCAAGAATGACCACTCCAATAACGATCAACGAGAATATCGGCGTCATACCGATTCCCCTCCTCCTTTGGGTCTCTATGCCATCTCTGCGTTCCTAACAACGGTCAAATCAAATGCCCAACCCGATATCATGCCTTCCTCCGCAGGGCTATGCATGAGTTATATTACCATATTATTGCGGTTATGGAAAGCGCCCCCAGGATGTTTCCGACCCAGTTCGGCTGATTTCCGCCCCATTAAGTGCTGTGTGGGCAATTGTGTCGCTCACAACGCAGCCAGCTTTTCCAGAATGCAGGAGGCCACCTTCCACAGCCGGTCGCTCTGGCGCTGAATGTCGCGTATATCGCTGCGATACACGATATTTGCTTCGTTAGCGTGATGGGCGATCTGGTTGATGTTGTTCGTCGCGTTGCGGAGCAGGCGCACCAGCTCACGCACATCGGACAGATCCACGCGCACGATGTAGCCGTTGAGCGCCATCTTGCGTAGATATGCGCTGAGATTGATGGTGCCCAGCTCCGCCATGCGCTGCTCGATCAAAGCCTGCTCCTGTTCGGTGACATGAAATTCGTGCCGGATGGTGCGCTTGCGGTTTGCCATTAGGGCCTCCTTTCTGTGGTCAACGAGCGGGCTGTACCTCTGTACGGCGTTCCGATCTAGCACCATTAGCGGCGCGGTTACCATTGTCGCGTAGGGACGCCAGCACGGAGGGCTTTTCGGGCAATGGTTTATCCTCCTGATCAGCCTCTGGCGTGTCTACTTCCTCGTCCCTGCCACCGTCCATATTGAGCGCCGCATCGAGCTCCGCCAATCGTTCAGTTTTCGCTATCAGCTCGGACTCCTGGGGAAACGGATTCAACAGCTCCAACTTTGCGTTCTCCTGCTGCTGGTGCAAGTTGTCCAACTGCTCTTTCGCCGTTTCCAACCGCGCTGGCATGTTGGACAGCATATTGTTGATGCGCGTCAGGTTGCCATGCACATCGGAGCCCAGGTCAACGCCATAGCTGAGATCACCCCTGAGTGTCAAACGGAACTGCTTATGCAGGCTGTCAATGGTGAGGCTCATATCGAAGCCGCGGTAACTACCAACAGGCGTCGACTCCTCGCTGGTCATCTGTCTGCAAGCGTCCAGCAGCGCCGTGCCTGCCTTATCCTTCTCGGCATAGGAGATGTCATGGAAGACCATGCCGGGAAATCCCTCCTTGGGCAGCGGGTGTGCAGCCAGCCGCTCCAGATCGTGCTCGTATCCGGCGATTCGAGCGTTTGCCGCTTCAATCCGCTCCGGGAACTCACGGATCAGGCTGTCTTCCAACCGGAAGTGCTGGCTCTGGTGTTCGGCCTTGAGAAGCCGCAGTTGCGCCACCTCGATGTCTAGCTGCATCTTTTCCTTGATCCGGTCATCGCCCGCGCACAGCGCCTTGATCTCCGCGTATGACAGCGCCGTCTCGTCCACGTCCTCACAGGCGCGCACGGGCGATTTTGCGGTCATGATCTGCGAGATGAACTTCTGCTTGTTTTCCACCGTTTGGTACAGGTAGGCATCGAACGTGGCCTCGGTGACGTAACGGTAAATGTCCACTTCGGGGTTCATGTTGCCCTGGCGCACGATGCGCCCGGCGCGCTGTTCCAGGTCGCTGGGCCGCCACGGGCAATCCAGGTCATGGAGCGCTATCAGGCGGTCCTGCACATTGGTGCCGCTGCCCATCTTGAACGTGCTGCCCAGCAACACGCGCACCTGTCCCTGTCGCACCTTGGCGAACAACTCCTTCTTGCGCGCCTCTGTGTCCGCGTCATGGATGAACGCAATCTCGCCTTCGGGCACACCCTGGGCGATGAGCTTTCCTTTCACATCCTCGTACACATTGAACCGCCCATCCGCATTGGGCGTGGAAAAGTCGCAGAACACCAATTGGGTTAGTTTTTCAGGCGCAGTGCCGCGCCAGATTCTCAGCACATTGCCCACGCAGGTATTGACCTTGCTTTGGGGATCATCTGGCAGCAGTGGGTTCATCAGCCGCTGATCCAGCCCGATCTTGCGTCCATCAGACGTGATTTTGAGCATATTATCCGTGCTGGGATCGACGATGCCGCGTTGCACCGCCGTGGCGCGCTTGGACAGATCCGCCACCATTGCCCGCTGCAGATCGGTGGGGCTGGCCACTACTGTCTCATAGTGTGCCATTGGCCGCGGCAGATTCAGCATGTCCGCGGTCTTGATATCGGCAACCTGTTTGAACATGCACATCAGCTCGGGCAGATTGTGAAACTTGGCGAACCGAGTGCGAGCCCGGTAACCCGTTCCCTCCGGGGCCAGCTCTATGGCCGTCACAGTCTCCCCGAAGGTGGACGCCCAGGCGTCGAAGTGTGTGAGCCGCTGGCGCTGCAGCAGGTCGTACTGGAGATACCGCTGTACCGTGTACATCTCGGTCATGCTGTTGCTGATGGGTGTGCCTGTGGCGAAGATGACGCCCTTGCCACTGCCGGTCGCGCCGCCGGTCAACTCATCCAGATACCGGCACTTCATAAACATGTCGCTGGACTTCTGCGCCTCGGTCTGCGGGATGCCCGCCACATTGCGCATCTTGGTGTACAAAAAGAGGTTCTTGAACATATGGCTCTCATCCACAAACAGCCTGTCCACGCCCAATTGCTCGAACGTCACCACATCATCCCGCGGCGCACCATTCAACTTTTCGAGCCGCGCTTCCAGTGACTTCTTCGTCTTTTCGAGCTGCTTCACCGTGAATCGCGCACCATGGCTGCCCTCCAGCTCGTCAATGCCCATGACCACCTCCTCGATCTGGTTGCGGATCAGGCGCTGTTGACGCTCCACGGAGATCGGGATCTTTTCGAGCTGTGAGTGGCCGATGATCACCGCGTCGTAGTCACCGGTGGCGATGCGCGCACAGAACTTCTTGCGGTTCCGAGCCTCGAAGTCCTTTTTCGTGGCGACAAGGATGTTCGCAGAGGGATACAGGCGCAGGAACTCAGATGCCCACTGCTCGGTCAGGTGGTTGGGCACGGCAAACAGGCTCTTGTGGCACAAACCCAGCCTCTTTGATTCCATCGCGGCGGCGACCATCTCGAATGTTTTACCTGCGCCCACCTCATGGGCCAGCAGCGTGTTCCCCCCGTACAGGATGTGGGCGACTGCATTGAGCTGATGTTGCCTCAGCGTGATGTCGGGAGAGATGCCCTGAAACCGGATATGGGAGCCATCGTATTCACGGGGCCGAACACTGTTGAACCGTTCATTGTACAGCGCCACAAGATCGCGCCTGCGGTCGGCGTCCTGCCAGATCCAGTCCTGGAACGCACCCTTGATGGCCTGCTGCTTCTGCTGGGCGAGGGCGGTCTGCTTCTTGTTCAGTACGCGCTTTTCTTTGCCGTCCTCGGTTACGGTGTCATAGATGCGCACGTCGCGCAGATTCAGCGTTTCCTCGATGATGTGTAGCGCGTTGATGCGCTCGGTGCCATAGATGACGCCCGCCAGTACATTGCCGTATGGCACGAGATTCTTGCCGTCAATGTGCCACTCGCCGGTGTACTCCGCATAGTGCAAGTGCAGGCCGTGATTCACATAGAAAGGCAGTTTGAGCAGTTCCTTGGTGAATTGCTCGATGTACGCCTTGTCGATCCAGGTGGAGCCGAGTCGCACGGCGATCTCGCTGGCGTCCAGGTTCTTCGGCTGCGCCCGCTCCAGCGCGGCTACATTGGGCAAGAAGAATGGGGATGCTTCTGCGGCGCTTCGGGCTGTGCGCAGCTTTTCACGCACGTTGCCGGACAGATACTCGTCCGCGGTCTGCCAGCCGATGGTGTCGGGATGATCCGGGTCGAATGGCCCTGTGGCGGGGTCTTTGAAGATCACACCTTCCAACTCGCGGACGATGCCAGGGATGTGATCCTCACGGCCCATGAGCTTGGCCATGAACGGCAGATCCACACCAGCGCGCTCCGCGATGGACACGGCCAGTGCCTCGGCGGCGGTGTCTACGGATGTGACTGCGGTGCGCTGCTTGATGGTACGCCGGGTGAACATGTCAGCCTTGCGCGCCAGCGCGTCGTTCTCGTCCAGGATCTCCAGTGAGCAGAGCAAGTAATATGCAGAGTCCGAGGAAAAGGCGCGCGCGTTGGCTGAGCTGTTGATGAGACCATGCCAGGCTGTGAATGTGTCATACAGCGTGTTCAATTCGGCTTGTTTTGTTGCGATGTCCGCATTAGAGTAGTCCTCCAACTGGTAGCGGATCAGCTCATGGGCGCAGTCGCGCAGTGCCACCATGCCGCGCACACGAGCGAGCGTGGTGTCAGGCAGCGTGACCGGTGCCATGCGGGCATTCTCCCGGAAGTACACCTGCCCATCTACCAGCGCATAGCTGAAGTTACGCACATTGGGATCAGCGGGAATACTTCGGTCGCCAGTGCCCTCGATGCTATCCAGTGGCTGCGCGTCGAGTTGGCCTTGGACGTTGAGCAGTGCATTGTTCAATTGCTGGCTGAAATCGGCACCCTCAATGGGAATACAAGTCGTCTCTCTCTGATTCCTATACATGCTGCTGTCGAACGCCATAGTGCCCAGCAGCATCTCAGGGTGTTCTACGAAGTAGCCGTTGACAGGCACGTTATCAGGGGCGAGGCCCAGGTGTACCCACGCCTCGTCCTCCGGTTGAAGCTCGATCACCCTGTCGCGCTTCTTCAGAAACAGGATGTCGGTGGTCACTTCGGTGCCCGCGTTCTTCAGGAAGGCATCGTTGGGCAAGCGCACCGCGCCCAGCAGTTCAGCACGCTGAGCGATATAGCGGCGCACATCCGGGTTCTGCTTGTCCAAGGTACCCTTCGACGTGATGAATGCCACGACGCCGCCCGGCCGCACCAGGTCGAGCGTTTTGGCGAAAAAGTAGTCGTGGATCATGAAGTGGTTGCGATCATATCGCCGGTCGGCAAGCTGATAGGAGCCGAAAGGCACGTTGCCCACGGCCAAGTCGAAGAAGCTGTCTGGCAACATGGTCTTCTCGAAGCCAGCCACCGTAATCTGCGCCTGCGGGTACAGCTGCGCAGCGATCCGGCCCGTGATGCTATCCAGTTCCACGCCGTACAGTTTGCTGTCCTGCATGGATTCTGGCAACAGCCCAAAGAAGTTGCCGATGCCGCAGGCGGGCTCCAGCACATTGCCGCCCGTGAAGCCCATCCGCACGACGGTATCATAGATGGCGCGGATCACAAGCGGGGACGTGTAATGCGCGTTCAACGTGGAGCCACGCGCCAGCTCGTATTCGTCAGAGGTGAGCAGTTCATGCAGCTCGGCATACTCCCGCGCCCAGGACGCATTGTCTGCATCGAGCTTCTTTATATCCG
>JAVBTW010000054.1:0-5328 GCA_031555975.1 Eubacteriales bacterium | reverse complement strand
GCGAGTTCGAAGCTCTCCTTGTAGGCGGTGGCATCGACCATCCTGCAGTCCAGCCCAAACGGCGTCGGCACACCCTTGACGTCCGCCTCGAAATGCAGGAACAGCGGGAACGACGCGCCGTCGGATTTCGCCGCCCAGTCCATCATGCTGAACCGCGCGGTCTGGCTGCCCGATCCGGCCACAAACGCCAGGCTGACATCGCCGCTGACGACGGGCTTGGCCTTCGTCGTGCCTGTGACTGTGATGAGCGAACCGACCAGCGAATCGGTCCGGCCCTCGCCGTGCCGGATTTCGCAGCTGAATGTGGCTTCACCCGGCGCGACGAACTGCATGAGCATCTTTGTCGCCGAGGTCCAGCCCGTGTCCTTGGGCTTGTACACGGTGTTATCGGGATCGGTGGTCCAGCGGAACTCCACCTCGTCGCCCAGCATGCCATCCTCGTCAAACGCGGGATAATACTCGTTCGCCCAGACATGGAAGCCGTCCGGGTTCACGTCCATGTCCATTTCGGCATTGTCATCGTAGGATATGTTTCCGAGCTCCGGCATGCTGCGCACGACCAGCACGACGAGGGTGGCCACATCGCTGCCATCAGCACAGTCAATTTTGTAAGTGAATGTGCCGAACTGGCGGCCTGTCTGGCCGAAATCGCAGTCGAGCTTGATCTTGCCCGCCTCGAGCGTCCAGATCGGCTGTTTTCCGGGCACCTCGTCATCGCTGTGCACCGGGGTGACATCGGTGATGGCCTCGCTCGCGCCGTCATTCAACAGCTCCACTTCGGCCGTCGTCGTGCCCGAATGGTCCAGCCTGACGACCAGCCGCTTGGCTTGGCTTTCGCCGGATTCGAGCACGTAATCGCCGGCCGTATCGTAGATGTTCAGCGTCGTTTTGGCTTCGCCGCCGACCCATTCGCTCTCCTTGTACTGGGCCATATTGGCGATGGTGATGGTGCCGGTCTCGCCGGGTTTGACGGTGTACTTGATTTTGCGCGAACCGTCATCATACCCGCCTACTGTCAGCAGACGATCGTAGTCGGGATCAGATGGCGTTTCCGGACCCCAAAATGCGTAATCGAGGTCCGCCTCATGGTCCTCGGTGGGCATGCCGTATCCGGCCACGCGCGGACGCCAGTAGACCTCTGCGGTGAGCACGCCCTCATAATTTTTGGGCACGGCGGTGACAATGTTACCCTCCGCGTCCTTGATCCGCATCTTCAGGGTGGGCGTGGTGTCGATGGCGCTGACCTCCAGCTTCGCCAGCGTCGTCCCGCCCTTCCCAAAGGAAATGAGCTTTTCGCTGTTGGTCAGGCTATCGGTGTTCTTCAATGTGGTGATGGTATAGCTGCTGTTCGCCTCGTTCCATTCGACGCTGTAGTAGCCGTCCTGTTCGGTCGTGGGCGTCTGCTCCTGCGTGACCACCACGTCGCCTTCGCCCTTGTGGTCGTTATAGAAGATCTTGCCCGTGACCTTGGTGAGGTTCGGCTCGACAAACGGCCCGATGAAGGGCGTCGCCGCGCCGTTGATGATGTTCGTGCCCTTGAACGCGTAGGTCCGGGGCGCTGCCTTGACGCCGATGGTCCAGGAGCGCGTGATCTCGGCATGGCCGTCCTTCTTGGCGGACACGGAGATTTCGTATGGAGTGCCCACTTTCATGTCCAAGTCGTCCAGATCCATCACGCCGATGCCGTACCAGCCGTCGTCGTTGCCGTCGTCCGGCAGCGTCTTCATGTCCTCGCCGTCCAGTTTCCACTGGATCTCCCAGCTCTTCATCTCGGCAGGGTCACCGGTGTCGAACATGGGCACGAGCCAGTAGAGGTTAAAGTCCTTTTCCTCTTCGTCCTCGTAAAAAAATACATCAAAGTCAGCATCAAAATCGGGCGTACCCCACCCAAAGTTGGAAACCAGCACTTTGTCCACTTGGGTCGGCCCCGCATCGCTCGCCAATGCGGGGCCACCCATGGCGATGATCAGTGCGCACATCAGCGCGCAAAGCAGTATCAGGCGCGGTTTTGTGAATCGGTTTGTTCGGGTTTTGTATTTGTTATTCATACTTGGTCATCCCTTCTTTCGTTTCGAATGGGTGCGGTGCGATTGGGTTTTCTCACCAGTTCCAGCCCATTCACAATACACCCCGCGCGTTTAACGCAAGACAAATTGCCAGTGCCTATAGAGCGTAAATGCAGGCACTGCCAATTTGTGATTGCGTTAATATTTTATGTCAATTTTGAGATTGCCCCCAGCCGGAACTCGCCCCAGCTGTAATTGGCCATGTATTCGCCATGATAACTGTTCACGGCGGCGGCGTCGCCCTGCTCGTAGAGATAATAATCGCAGCGGAATGCTGCGGGGTTCACGGCGAAGCTTGCGCGCCGCTTCACAAGGATCTGGCCCGCACAGGCAGCCCTCAGCGCGCGCTCAAGGTCTGTGAGCAGGATGTGCAGATGGGACTGCTGGCTGCGGGTGTAGGGCGTGTCCTCCCACAGCACGGCCGCCAGTTCCTTCTTGCTGATGCTGGCGCCCTTCCGATCAACCAAGTAGGCCAGCGCCTCCTTGGATTTGGGCCGGTTGAACCGCACGGGCGCCCCGTCCACAAACACCTCAAAATTGCCAAAACACTGCACACGCACACCCGCATCCAACGGTGTGACCGGGTAGCGCAGGTTGGCCAGTTCCTCCCGGATCCGCGCTTGATCGATCGGCTTGAACACGTAACCGGAGACCCGAATCTCAAACGCGTAATGCATGTAGCTTTCGTATCCTGTCACGAAGATGATGTTTGTGTCGCCCTTGATCTCCTTGAGCTTTTTGGCGAGAATCAATCCATTCATCTCGCCCATCTCGATGTCCAGAAATGCCACGTCCACCACATGTTCAACGGCAAAGGCCAGCGCCTCTCGTGCGTTCGTGAAACACACGGGCTTCGCACCCGTCACGCCCTCTATCGCCTTATCAAGCAGCCATAATGACGCGCGCTCGTTGTCAACGGCGACGATGGTCATGGTTTGCGCCTCCCTTTGGAATTTGGATTGTGACCTTTGTGCCCCGGCCTGCCGTGCTTTCGATGAAGAGCTGCCCTGCGCACATTGCAGCCAACCGGTCGCGCACATTGTTGATGCCCAGATGCGCTTCGGCGTCCCAGGCGTCCGCCGGATTAAAACCCGCGCCATTGTCGATCACATCGATGAGATGGTCGCTCGTTGATTCCCGTGTGCGGATGGTGACCGTACCGCCATTCGGCTCGAGAGAAACCCCATGCCGCACGGCGTTCTCCACAATGGGTTGCAGCGTCAGCACGGGCACGTCGAATTGATCTGCTCGGATGTCATACACAATGTTCAGCTTCTCCTCAAACCGCAGCTTTTCAAGCATCAGATATTGGCGCACATGCTCCAGCTCCCTTTCGAACGGGATGAGCGCCGTTTGCGTCATGGACCGCATGTTGCTGCGCATATACTGCGCAAATGTCATCAGCGCTTCGTAAGCTTCCTTATTGTTATAGCACAACTTTGCGATGCTGGACAATGTGTTGTACAAAAAATGGGGTTGGATCTGGCTGAGCAGCATGGCGACGCGGTTGTTGGCCAACTCGGTCTGCTGGAGTTGATATTGGTGCCTCAGCTCCACTTGAATGTTAACGAAGATCAACAGCAGGGAAAACGTGCCACCCATCGGGTACAGCCAAAGCCCCTCGATGCCAGACTCGACCACAAAACAGAACAGTGGCATCAGCGCATACAGGATCAGCGAGATCCACTGGCGAGGCGTGAAGCATTTTTTGTGGCGCAACGTGACCACGATATGCGTGACCATCGACAGTGCCGGAAAGATCGACGAAATCCATGCTGTCTGCTGTTCAATATAATGGTTTTGCTCATCGAACACCACATACATGTGATTGAACTGCGCCACCACCGCCAGCATCAACGCGCAGCCGCTCAGGATCGCGATCGCGCGCATGTAGGCGCTGCCGACCTTTACCTTCGTGCTGATATACCAATACAAGTAAGCGGCAAACGCGAGCTGTCCCAAGGTATCATTGATGTAGCTGCCAAAGTCCAGAATCCGGATCCACGTCGTGAACGGCTGGCCAGCATGGCCCTGCAAAAAATAGATCACAATTTCATTGCTGATTATCAGCAGATTCACTGCCGCCGTGATGAAAAACCAGCGGTAAACCCGTTCGCGCAGATTGCCCGCCTGACCCGCCACAATCAACAGCACCAGGCTGATGATCCAGGCGCTCAATCCCAATGCCATGTTGCCAATCTCTAGCATACTCATCCAGGGGCCTCCGTACTCATGATGAACCAACCGGCTCATCATACGAATCATACTCATAGGACATGCTGACTGTGCCCAGATGATTCAAGTATACCACCAATTGTCATACAGATGACAAACCAAAACGCGAAATTGCCGACCGCAACCCTTATGTCTGTAGACGGCGCCGTTCAAACCGGGTGTCTATCGAGCCGCCCTCGGCTCATATGACCATGGCATGCCATTCCCTGTGTTTACGGCGGGTGTCGGAAAACAAGCACCGTATCAGCCTAATCGTCATATTTGGGTTACGTGGATGTCCGGTATTGCCATGCTCCGTGCAATCGTTTATACTGTATAAGGTCTAATTTGGCTCAGCAAAGGAATAGGGAATGGGGGATATTCATGTCACAACCAGTCAACGTCTATGTCAACAACACAGGTTCGCCCGCTTCTATAGGCCGCTCTGAATTTGACGGGGGTATGCTGCAACTCATCGGGTGGACATTGCTTGGCGCACTGATCACGGCATGCACATTGGGGATCTGTTACCCCTGGGCTGTGTGCATGATCTACGGCTGGAAAATTAACCACACGGTCATCGAGGGACGGCGGCTCAAGTTCAAGGGTTCCGCTGTGGGCCTCTTTGGACATTGGATCAAGTGGCTGTTGCTCACAATCATCACGCTGGGCATCTATGGATTCTGGGTGGGGATCAAACTTGAGAAGTGGAAGGTCAGGAATACGGAGTTTGCTTAAGTAACCGCTGATCAATTCCGTTACTGGCTGGCGAGTGAATTTTCGGCTATGTGCGCTTGCAGAAACCGAAGGCATAGCAGCGCTTCATACCCCGCAGCCAGCGCAAAGGCGAAGCCAGAAAGATCCTCCTTCGTTCCGAAAGAGGATCCTTCGCCGCATGTGGGATAGATGGATGACTGCGGTGGTTTGGCGCGGCGGCGGACGGCGCCTGCCTTCACTTCACCCGTCTGGCCACGACCACGAACATCCCATGGTCCGTGTGATAGCTGCAGGTTGACAGTGTCAGCAACTGTTCGCCCCACTGCGGCTC
>JAVBTW010000306.1:0-2863 GCA_031555975.1 Eubacteriales bacterium | reverse complement strand
GATCCCGTACGCGCCGGACCCGTTCGTCAGCACCACGTTGTCGTTGGGCAAAACGCCGGGCGCGGTGTATTTTTCCACGCCCGCTGGCGCGACCTGAAGCCACTGCAACATTTTCGCGGCCTGCAGCAGCCCCGTCTCCACATTCCCGAGCACCGCGTTGCATTTCTCAATGGGCTTTGCCGCATCCACCTCGCCCGCGGCCAGGTCTACAATCTGGTGCCCATACTGCTTGATCAAGTTGCCCAAAAACTCCGTCTGCTCGGGGGTGAATGGTGTTTGGCCGATGCCGATGGTCTTGGTTTCAGTGGTTTGTGCGGACGTTGTATTTTGCGCCTGTTCCATTTGTGTGCGTCCTCCGTCTATTCTGTCTCTTCTGTATTCATCGTCGCCTCAATGATGTACCGCGGCCTACGCTTGACTTCCGCATATACTTTCCCGATATACTCTCCGATCAGCCCTATCGACAGCATCTGGATGCCGCCGATGATCCAGATCGAGCCCATGATGCTGGTCCAACCCGCGGTATCCTGACCGCGCAACTTCACGACAAGGCTCCAGATCAGGATCGCGATGCCGATCACCGAAACCAACAGACCGGCAGTCAGCACCATCCGGATCGGCTTGATGGAAAACGAGGTGATGCCGTCAAACGCCAGCTTCAGCATCTTGCTCAACGGATACTTGCTCTCGCCCGCAAATCGCTCGCTGCGCTCATACTCTACGCTCGTGGAAGCATACCCCACCAGCGGCACCATGCCGCGCAGGAACAGATTCACCTCCGGGAACGCCAGTAGGCCCTGAACCGCGCGCCTGGACATCAGCCGATAGTCTGCGTGGTTGAACACGATGTTCACGCCAAGCAGCTTCATCAGCCGATAAAACCCTTCTGCAGTCATCCGCTTAAACGCCGTATCTGTGTCCCGCTTGGACCGGACGCCATACACGATTTCGAATCCCGCGTCGTATTGGTCCAGCATTCGGTCCACCGCGCCAATGTCGTCTTGTAAATCGGCGTCCATCGAGATGATCACATCCGCGCACCGCGAAGCCACATCAAGACCCGCCAGCAGCGCGTTCTGGTGCCCGCGATTGCGCGACAGATTGACCCCCGCGAATGGTGAATCCAGCTCCGTGCAAAGCCCCTGTATCATTGGCCAAGTGGCGTCAGTGGAGCCGTCATTGACGAACAGCACACGGCTTTCATGCTGGATCCGCCCCGCCTTTTCCAGTGCGGCCAGCTTTGCCCGCAGCCGCTTTGCGGTCTCAGGCAGCACGGCCTCTTCTTTATAGCAGGGGACCACGATGTATAAGCGAACAGACATTACCGTCACCTCCTACGATGGATACTCTGCCCAGTTCATGCTGCATCATCCCGCGCCACCGGCGGTTGCCCGCGAAAGCGGCGCTACCTTCTCCAGAAACCCGGCCATCTTCGCCCAGATCTTCTCAACATCCTCGTCTGTGAACCAGGTGTGCCACGAATCGCTCAGCGTCATCCCCTCGTGTTCCGCATTCACGAGCCCTCGTTCGAGCGCGTCATGGCTTCGCTCCGAAACCGACTCGTCCCGCTTTGAATGTACATAGTACACCGGGACCGTGAACTCACCCATCCTCCGCCTTGTCTTTCTGATCAGCAGCAACAACGCCCCAAACGGTCTGGACCACAGCAGATAGACCGGCAATGAGGACGCACTTACACTCGACAGGTCCGTGTAGCGCTGCCACATCTCCTTCTGCCGCGCGCTGAGCGCCAACCGCGCCCGCGCCTGGATTGACCACGGCGCGAGGTTGATCTGAATCGGCGGTGAAATCAGGAATACGCCCGCAATGTGGCTCTTTTTTTCCGTGCTTTCGTTGAGGCCCAGCAGTCCGCCCATCGAGTGCCCCACGATGACAATCCGCTCATAGCGCGCCGCATACGCGCGAATCTGACGCCGCACATAGGCCTCCCAGTGCAGCAACCCCGTCCGCGAAAACGCCAGCGCGCCGCGGTCGTGTCCCGGTAGCAACAGGGCAACAGCGCTGTAGCCCTGGTCACACACCCTATCAATGTACGGCAAAAACTGTCTCGGGCTGCCCATGATTCCGTGGATGAACAGCACCAGCGTGGTCGCGCCGTCGCGCTCGCGGACGATCTCCCGGTGCTTGTTCTCCATCACGCGATCGCCTTTCGGGCGCGGATGAACATAGAGACCATCCACAGATAGCATACGGTCTTGGGAAGCATCAGCATGCCCGCCATCGGCCACAGATCCGCCAGCAACACCACTGGTATGTAGAACACGAAGGAGAGCGCTATGGCCAGCCACATCCACCGAAATGGCGCGAATTCCTTGGCGTCAACGAAGAAGAGCCACGCAATCAGCGCGCCCATCAGCACAAACGGTACGTTGCGGAACACGCCCCACAGCCAATTCGGACTGTTGAGCAGCCACTGGTTGTCCGGGAAACAGCAAAGTCCGATTCGCACAACCGCCAACAGCACCGTCACGACCGCAACCACTCGATCACTGCGGCCGCCGTTGTCAACGCGCCACCAGATCCGGAACAGCAGCAGATAGAATACCGTCATCGTGATGGAAGTCGCCAATGTCCCAAGTCCGAGAAACGGCGTCATGTCGATCGTGCCGTTCGTCAGGTGCATGATGATCCGCGGCGCCAGATGCAGCGCGTCGCCGCCGCCCAGCACCAGCGCGGCCACACCCATCATCAACGCCAATTTGTTTCCCTTTGCGCCGCGAACCAGCCAGCAACCCGCCATGATGACCGCCACAAGATAGAGCAAATCAAACCCCACTTCAAAAAACCGCACAGCAAGTCGCCTCCCCGTGAAAACAGTATACCATAAAATGGATGGCTTGTC
>JAVBTW010000058.1:0-4752 GCA_031555975.1 Eubacteriales bacterium | reverse complement strand
CATGTACACCCCCTTTTCATAACCCTGACAAGCAAAAAAGCGTTCCAGTATGTGCCGCCAAAATGACGAATGCAGTACATGAAACGCTCATGATAAGCCGATAACGCCGTCTGTTGAGGACGAATAGAGCTATCAGCACATATTCAGTTTTTTGTCGCTAATGCGCCGCCTCCTTTCTGAGCTCGACTCTCCATGAGCTTTTTTGAGTGGAAAAAGGGTGGAAAAAGGGCTAGACAAACCGTACAAACCTTGATTTTGCTGGCTTTTCCGTTTTGTCGCAATTATAGCATAAGGGCACACCTTTGTGTCGTTGGTCAAAGCCGACATGCCGGAGCAGCTTGTCAAGGCCACAGTCGGCCATTCTGACGATATGGACACGTTCGGCGTTTACGGGCACGAGATCAATGACGATATGAAGCGCGCCGCCGTAATCATTGACCAAGTGTTTTCCCGTGTGCTGAAAAAGTGAGCGGGTGGAAAAGTGGGTGGAATGGCAAAAGAAAAACCCTTGCGGATGTAGCATCTGCAAGGGTTTCCTTGTGGTGGAGGCGAGGGGAGTTGAACCCCTGTCCGAAAATTAGTGAATAGGAGCATCTCCGAGCGCAGTCACTGGTTCAGATTTCCCGCCGCCACGCGCCCAGTGACAAGAGCGTGGTTTTGGTAGCTTCATGAGTGCCGGTCCGATTCAAAGCTTGTGCGGACCCGTTCCCCGCCTTAATGACGCCGGTTGCTTAGGCCGCGGGAGGTCTAAGGCCGACGGGCCGCCTTAAGCGGCGACCAGAACGTTATTATCGTTCGCAGTTATTGTTTTTCCCCGTTTTTGAGGCGGTGCAGGGCCGCCGCTCGCTTCTCATACCCCCTGAATCCCCGTCGAAACCATGTACGCCCCCAGATGGACCCGACTTGCGGAGTCTCTTGATTATAACATGTCGGGAAATGGATTGCAAGCGCATTTCTGATGTGGTAGGATAAGGGATGAGCGTGACGAAGGGAGCTGCGAGTGCGATGAGAATACTGGCGCCAGCGGTCGGCGACGATTTGGCGGAGACGAATGACGCGGAAGGCTTGGTGCTTCGCGCGGTGTCGCAGAATGACGATATTGCCGGGGTTCGGTTTTCGCGGGAAGCATTTGAGGGGATCGATTGCGACCGATTGGAGTTTGCCTCGTGCCGGTTTGAGCATTGCGTATTCACGGGCATTTCCGTCAAGCGACTCAGCTTTACAGACTGCGTTTTTGATCACTGTGATCTGTCCGCGCTTCGGTTTGTGAAGTGTGGACTGGTGCGCGTTGCGATGAAAGAATGCCGGTTGACCGGCGCAACGTTTATGGACGCGGCGATTGGTCATACGCGGTTTGAGCTGTGCACGATGCCGTATGTGGCGTTCGGGAGCAGCAAGCTTCGCGGGGTGGCGTTTGATGGGTGCGACCTGTCACATGCGTCTTTTTATAATGTGAAGCACGAGGGGATGCTGTTATCCGCATGCAGGCTAAAAGAGAGCGAGTGGGGCGGGCTGTCACTGAAAGGGATGGACCTGTCGACATGCGATTTGGAAGGCATCGTGGTGGGCGAGGGTGTGTTGCGCGGCGCGACGGTCGGCGTTGAACAGTTGATCGAACTGGCGAGAATCCTTGGCGTCCGCATCAAATAGCGCACATGCGCATGGACATTACAGAACCCGCCCCGACGCCTTTGTGCCTGAAGGAGCGGGGGTTCTGTTGTGCTGTGTTAAATCGCGTTGTTCAATTGGCTGTTCCACATCGCCGCGTATTTGCCGCCCAGGGCCAAGAGCTGTTCGTGATTGCCTTGTTCTGCAATGGCGCCCCCGTCGATCACCAGTATTCGGTCCGCACCGGCGATGGTGGACAGCCGGTGTGCGATCAGGAAGGTGGTGCGGCCGTGCATCAGTTCCAACATCGCCTTTTGAATGCGCAGCTCGGTCCTCGTGTCCACATTGCTGGTGGCCTCGTCCAGGATCAGAATCGGTTCGTCGGCCAAGATTGCGCGGGCGATTGCGAGCAGCTGGCGTTGGCCTGAGCTGATGTTTTGGCCGCTTTCGGTCAGCTCGGTATCGTAGCCGCTGGGCAGGCGCAGGATGAAGTCATGTGCGCTGGCCCTCTTCGCGGACGCCTCCACTTGGGCGTCGGTGGCCTCCGGATTGCCATAACGGATGTTTTCGCGGATGGTCCCCGTGAACAGATAGGTGTCCTGCAGCACGATGCCAAATGCGCCGCGCAGGGAGCCGCGGGTATAGTCGCGGATGTCCCTGCCATCGATCTTGATGCTGCCACCGGACACCTCGTAGAACCTGGCGAGCAGATTCACAACGGTGGTTTTCCCTGCGCCGGTGGGGCCGACCAGCGCCAACGACGTGCCGTGCGGGACCGTGAAGTTGATGTCCTTCAGCACCATCACGTCCGAGCGATAGCCGAATCGCACATGCTCAAACGCCACATCGCCCTTGACGCTGACCAGGTCGGCGGCATTTCCTGCATCGGGCTCCTCTTCAGGCGCATCGAAGATCTCGAACACGCGCTCAGCGCCAGCGACGGCGGTTTGCAGCGTGTTGTAGATGTTTGCGACGTCGTTCAGCGGGCGGATGAACTGCTTGCTGTAGCTGACAAAGGTCGCAATGACGCCCACGGAGACCAAGCCCCGAACAGCCAGTTCGCTGCCGAGTCCGCCGACAAGCACCATGGACAGGTTGTTGATCACGTTCATCAGCGGCATCAAGAACCCTGACCACACCAGCGCCATGAGGCTCGCTTTGTAGTAACGGTTGTTCAGCTCGGTGAATTCGGCTGTCACTTCGTCCTCGCGGTTGAACCCACGCACGACGCTCAGTCCGGTGATGCTCTCCTCCAGTTGCGCCGTCAGCGCGCCAAGGTTTGCCTGCTGCTTGGAAAAAAGCGGGCCGGTGCGCTTGGTAATGGTCCGGGTTAACAGCAGCGCCAGGCAGGACGGGATCACCATGGCCGCGGTCATCACGGGACTCAGGATCAGCATCATGACCAAGGACCCCACCAGGGACACGATCAGCGACATGAGCTGACTGGCCGAGGACGAGATGGTGGACGAGATGTTGTCAATGTCGTTGGTCAATCGGCTCATCAGGTCACCATGGGTGCGCGCATCAAAGAAGGAGACAGGGAGCCTTTGAAAGTGATCGAACAGCGCCTTTCGCAACAGGCGCACGGTGCGCTGGGCGATGCCCGCCATGATGAACGACTGCGCAAAAGATCCGATGCCATCCGCGGCATATGCGCAGGCCAGGAGCAGTGCGAATGCCCATAACTGGTCCATGCCTCGACCAGGCACGAAGCCCAACGCGTCCACTGCCCTGCCGATCAGAAAGGGCGCCAACAACGCCACACCCGCCGAGACCAGCACAAGCGCAAAGACGGCGACCAGATGGAGCCGCTCGTGTCGGAAATAGGCCCACAGGCGGGCCATCGTGGCCTTCATGTTGCGGGGCTTTTCCACGACCTGCCGGAACCCAGGCCCTCCGGGTCCGCGACCTCTTAGGTTGATGGCCGGTGGCACATAGTTGCTGTCTTTGCGGTTGTCAGCCAACGCGCACCACCTCCTTGCCGATCTGCGAGACATAAATATCGCGGTAGACATCACAGGACGCCATGAGCTGGTCGTGATCGCCCTGCCCGACAAGCCGCCCTTGATCGAGGACTAGGATGCGATCCGCACCCATGATCGACGTGATGCGCTGGGAGATCATGATGGTCGTCATGTCACCGGGCAGGTTCTTCAGTTCGCGCCTGATCGCCGCCTCGGTGGTCACGTCGAGCGCGGAGGTACAGTCGTCCAGGATCAGTGCGTCAGGCTGCTTGATCAGCGCGCGGGCAATGGAGATGCGCTGTTTTTGGCCGCCAGACAGGTTCACGCCGCGTTGACCCAGCGGCGCCTTCAAGCCCTCGGGCAGCGCGCGTACGAAATCGTCCGCTTGCGCCTTTCTCAGCGCGTCCCACAACTCGTCGTCGGTGGCGTCCTGTTTGCCCCAGCGCAGGTTGGATTCGATGGTGCCGGAAAACAGCAGGTTTATTTGTGGGACGATGGCAATCCGGTCGCGCAACTGATGGATGTCCAACTCGCGGATATCCACATTGTCCACTTTGATGGCGCCCTCGGTGACGTCGTAAAACCGGGGAATCAGGTTGATCAGCGACGACTTGCCAGAGCCGGTCGAGCCGATGATGCCCAGGGTTTCGCCGCGACGCACGGTGAAGTCGATGCCCGAAATCGCGGGCACGGAGGTGCCCTCATAGGTGAACGAAACGTCGGCAAATTGGATGCCGTCGCGGATCACATTGAGTGGTTTGTCGCCTGACATGTCCATGCCCTCTTCGCAGGTGAGCACCGCTTCCATCCGCCGTCCACTGACCAGCGCGCGCACGAGCTGGTTGAAGATGTTGGAAAACATGCCGAGACTGTGCATGATCTGCGCCATGTAGTTGATGAAGGCAATGACCTTACCTTGGTCCTCTTGATAAAACCCGCCAAGTATGATCACCGCCGCGATGCCCAAGTTCATGACCAGGGAGATGGCCGGCCCAAAGAACGATGTCACGCGCATGGCGGATTGACTGGCGGCCGTCAGCTCGTCATTTGACTTTGAAAAGCGCTGCTCCTCGTAGGCAAACCGATTAAACGCCTTGACGACGCGCACCCCGCTCAGATATTCGCGCACATTGGCATTGAGCTTGTCGAGGAAGGATTGCACGCGATAAAAATAGGGATA
>JAVBTW010000042.1:0-4570 GCA_031555975.1 Eubacteriales bacterium | reverse complement strand
CTGGATGTGCTGGACGCGGGCTACATTCCCGTCATATCCACCATCGGCCACGATCAGGAAGGCCGCGTCTACAACATCAACGCGGACACGGCGGCGTCGCGCATTGCGGGTGCGCTGGGCGCGGAGAGCATGATCTCCATGACCGACATCGTGGGCCTGCTGCGCGACAAGAACGATGTGTCCACGCTGATTCCGGTGGTGCATGTATCAGAAGCGCCGCAACTGGTGCGCGAGGGCGTGATCCAGGGCGGCATGATCCCGAAAGTGGAATGCTGCATCGAGGCGATACGGCGGGGTGTGAAGCGCGTGTTTATCATCGACGGCAGGGTGCCGCACGCGATACTGATCGAAGTGCTGACAGACAGCGGCATCGGCACGATGTTCTTGTAATGCCGATCCGGCCCACCAACCGACAAAGGAGGCATCCAGCATGAACACCCCCCAACTGGATCAAACCTACATTGCCAACACCTACGCCCGGTTCCCTGTGACACTCACACATGGACACGGGGCGACCGTATATGACGAAACCGGAAAGGCGTACATCGACCTGGGCACCGGCATCGCCGTGAACGCGTTCGGCGTGGGTGATGAGGTATGGAAACAGGCGGTCATCGCGCAACTCGACCGGATCCCACACACCTCAAACCTCTACTACACCGAACCCCAGGCCGCGCTGGCTCAGCTGCTGTGCGAGCGCACCGGCATGGCCCGCGTTTTCTTCGGCAACAGCGGCGCGGAAGCGAACGAGTGCCTCATCAAGGCTGCACGCAAATGGAACAGCGACCAGTTTGGCGAAGAAAAACGGTCCACCATCGTGACCCTCGAGGGCAGCTTTCATGGCCGCACGCTGACCACGCTCAGCGCCACCGGCCAGGACGTGTTCCATCATCATTTCGGTCCGTTCACACCCGGGTTCGCATTCGCGCGGCCGAATGACCTTGACCAGATCACAGCGCTGCTCGATAGCCGCGGCGACATCGGCTGTGTGCTGATGGAGATGGTACTTGGCGAGGGCGGCGTGGTCCCGCTGACGAATGCGTACGTACAGGGCGTGTGGCAGTTGTGCAAGGAAAAGAACATCCTGTTCGCCGTGGACGAGGTGCAGACCGGTAACGGCCGGACCGGTACGCTGTACGCCTACGAACAATATGGCGTCACACCAGACATCCTCTCCACAGCCAAGGGGATCGGCGGGGGCCTGCCCATCGGCGCTTGCCTGCTGGGCGAACGGCTCAAAGATACACTGGGGCCGGGCAGCCATGGCAGCACATTCGGCGGCAACCCCGTCTGCGCGGCCGGCGCGCTGTCCATATTGGAACGCATTGACCAAGCCGTACTGGATGGCGTCAAGGCCAAGCACAACCTCATTGTCAGCGCGCTCACAGGCGCGAAGGGCGTCCGATCCGTCACCGGCCTTGGCCTGATGCTGGGCATCGAATGTGAGCGCCCCGCAAAGGACGTCGTGACGGACTGTCTCGCCCGTGGCGTACTGGTCCTGACCGCCAAAAACAAGGTGCGGCTGCTGCCCGCGCTGACCATTCCTGATGTGCAGTTGCTCGATGCGCTCACCATTCTGAAGGAGGTATTTGCCAAGTGAAGCACCTACTCAAACTGATGGACCTGTCCCCATCCGAACTCACCCAAATCCTGAATTTGGCAGACCAGCTGAAATACGAGCAGAAGCACGGCATCGAACACAAGCACCTCAAGGGAAAGACCCTGGGCATGATCTTTCAGAAGTCGTCCACGCGCACCCGCGTTTCGTTTGAGGTCGGCATGGTTCAATTGGGCGGTTACGCACTGTTCTTGTCGTCAAACGACCTACAAATCGGGCGTGGAGAACCGGTACAAGACACGGCTCGCGTGCTTTCGCGGTATCTCGACGGCATTATGATACGGACCTTTAACCAAAAAGAAGTTGAAGACCTCGCGTCATATGGTACAATACCTGTGATCAACGGCTTGACGGATTTTGCACACCCCTGTCAGGTGTTGGCGGACCTGATGACCATCCGCGAGCACAAAAAGGTGCTCAAGGGCCTCAAGATGTGCTTCATCGGCGACGGCAACAACATGGCCAATTCGCTCATCGCTGGCGGCATCAAGGCTGGCATGGCGGTCTCCATCGCCTGTCCAAATGCCTATCAGCCAGACGCCGAGATCATGAAGTGGGCCAAAGAGAGCGGCGCGTTTGTCTGCACCGAAGACATCGCGGAGGCCGCTAAGGACGCCGACGTGCTCGTCACGGACGTCTGGGCGTCCATGGGCCAGGAGGGCGAGGCTCAGCTGCGCAGGACTGCGTTCTCAGGCTATCAAATCAACGCGCAGGTCATGAGCTATGCAAAGCCCGACGCCATGGTGCTGCACTGCCTGCCCGCGCACCGGGGTGAGGAGATCACCGAGGATGTGTTCGAAGCCCATGCCGCGGAGATCTTCGACGAGGCCGAGAACCGACTGCACGCCCAAAAGGCCGTGCTGGTGCTGACCATGGGCAGCAAGTAATCAACGACCCTTTGCGGCGGCGGCATCGGTCCTTCCCTGGTGCACAGGATGACGCCGCCCGCCTGTACTTGGTGTCATCCCGAGGCGAAGCCGAAGGACCTCCCTGACGCGAAGGCGACTTCCCCAATCCCATTCTATCCAGAAGGAGCGATCACCCCATGCAAAACTGCTTCCTCGTATTGGCGAATGGCGCCACATTCCCGGGCGTGAGGTTTGGCGCTGACAAGCCCGCAACCGGTGAATTGGTGTTCACCACGTCAGCCTCACACATGAGCACACTGACGGACCCGTGTTTCCTGGGTCAGATGGTGCTTCAGACTTCGCCGCTCGCTGGCAATTGCGGTCTGATTCCCGGTGATATGGATTCGCAAGCTTGTCACCTCGGCAGTTATATCGTGAAGGAATGGTGCGATGAGCCGGTAAACTTCCAATCTCAAGGGGACCTCGATTCGTTCCTCAAATCATTTGGCATTGCGGGTGTTTGTGGCGTTGATACGCGGCAAATCGCCCGCATTCTTCGTGAAGAGGGCTGTATGCGGGCCGCGATCGTGGATGAGGTGACCGAAGAGGTCCTCGCTCAACTGAACGCGCAGGTGCCGCCGGTCAGCCTGACCGACCTCCCGCCGTGTCAACCGGGCGGCGACTCACCCGCCCAGGTCACCTTGATCGACTGCGGCGCGCGCCACGGCGCCGAGAAGGCGCTGCGGGCGCTGGGGGCAACGGTGTCGATCCAACCCTACGACGTGACGCCAAGCGCGCTGCAGGTCGCCAAGGCGGTCGTGCTCACAGACGGACCCGGCGACCCCGCCGCGGCGCCCGGCCAGCTCTTGGCGCTGATCAAGGCGCTGCACGAAGGTGGCGTCACAATGCTGGGCCTGGGGCTGGGCCACCTGCTGATGGCCCGGGCGCTGGGCGGCGATACCGTCAAGCTACACCACGGCCACCGCGGCGCGAACCAACCCATCCGGGACAGCCAAACGGGCCAGGTGTACATCACGGCACTCAACCAGGGCTTCGCCGTATCCCAAGCCCCTGTCTGCGCGACGGTCACCTACGAGAACGTCAATGACGGGTCCATAGCCGGCCTCGACTATGGCAAGTCCATGTCTGTACAGTTCATCCCCGATGGCACACTCGGACCGCTCAAGACCGACTTCATCTACGCAAAATTCCTCGAAAGGGTGGTGGGCTGATATGCCTTTGAGAAGTGACATTAAGAAAGTGCTGGTGATCGGCTCCGGCCCGATCGTCATCGGCCAGGCCGCTGAGTTTGACTACGCCGGCGCACAGGCTTGCCGCGTGTTGCACAACGAGGGCATCGAAACGGTGTTGGTCAACAGCAACCCGGCCACCATCATGACCGACACGGCGCTGGCGGACCACATCTACCTGGAGCCGCTGAACGCCGCCACGGTCAAGCGCATCATTGAGAAAGAAAAGCCGGACAGCCTGCTGGCGGGCCTGGGCGGCCAGATCGGGTTGACCATCGCCATGCAGCTTCACGAAGAGGGGTTCCTTGAGAAAAGCCGCGTGAAGCTGATCGGCACCAATGTCGAGGCCATCATCAAGGCCGAGGATCGACAGGCATTCAAAGACACGATGGAATCGATCGGTCAGCCATGCATCCCGTCCGGCATCGCGGTGACCTACGCTGAGGCGCTGGCGATCGCGCGCGAAATCGGCTATCCCGTCATCATCCGTCCCGCCTTCACCATGGGCGGCGCGGGCGGCGGCGTCTGCCATGATGAAAAAGAGCTGAACGAGATCGCCAACAACGGCCTCTCACTGTCCCCCATCCATCAGATCCTCGTCGAGAAATACATTGCGGGCTGGTACGAAATTGAGTTTGAGGTCATGCGCGACGGCGCTGGCAACGCCATCGCCATCTGCTCCATGGAAAATCTGGACCCTGTGGGCGTCCATACGGGCGACAGCATCGTCGTCGCGCCGGCCATGACGCTGGGCCAGCAGGAACTCAGCATGCTCCGCGCAGCGTCGCTTTCCATCATTGATGCGCTCGAAATCGAGGGTGGCTGCAACTGCCAGTTCGCCTTGGATCCGATGA